>SKNE01000252.1 GCA_007120675.1 Bacteroidales bacterium | reverse complement strand
CGGGTTTGGCGTCCCCAGCCAACGCGAGAGAAGGGGGCCGGAAAAACATCCCCGGCCGGCGGGAGAAGGGAGCGGCGAGGCAAGGGCCGAACAGGCATCCCCGGCCATCACAACAGGGAAGACCGGTTGGTGAATGCGAAATGGGAAAGGTTTTTTTAGGAGAAATGATTAAATTTACCACTTCAAAAACAGGAATGATGAAGCAACGATTGCTGATCCTGGCCCTTCTGCTGGCATCGAACTGTGTCCTGCAGGCGGAGGGCCGGCGCCTTGTCTTCTCCCCCCACTGGCTGCCCCAGGCCCAGTTTGCCGGCTATTACGTGGCGTATGACCAGGGCTTTTACCGGGAAGCCGGACTCGATGTGGAGATCATCCACCCCTCTGCGGCTGTCAATGCCCAGCGCTTCCTGGAGGACGGGCGGGCCGACGTGATATCCCTCTTCCTGGTGACGGGGCTGAAGGCCGCCTGCGACGGACTCCCCGTGGTGAACTTCGCGCAACTGAGCCAGCAGTCGGCCATCATGCTGGTGAGCAAGGCGGAGAGTGGCATTGAGCGCCTGGAAGACATGGAGGGGAAACGGATTGGCATCTGGATGAGCGGCTTCCAGGAGGTACCCCAGGCCATGATGGAGGCCCACGGCGTGGAGGTGGAGTGGGTGCCCATACTGTCCACCGTGAACCTTTTCCTGCTGGGCGGAGTGGATGTGATGACGGTGATGTGGTATAATGAGTATAATCAGTTGTATTTTAGTGGGATAGACTGGGATGAGATGAACACCTTCTTTGTAGGGGATTACGGTTTTAACATCCCAGAAGATGGTTTGTATGCCTTGGAGGACACCTGGGAAGAACGCCAGGAGGACCTCAGGGCATTCACGGAAGCCACGCTCAGGGGATGGGAGTACGCCGACCGGCACAGGGAGTACGCGGTTGAGCTGGTTGTCGACCTGATGCGCAGGTTCAATGTTCCTTCCAACCGGGCCCACCAGCGGTGGATGCTGGATAAGGTGCTTCAGACCCAGTCGCTGGAAGGACACGATGTGGGCATCACGGAGCTGCATCCCGACGATTTCCATCATACCCTCTCCATCTTACGGAACCACTATGGGCAGGACTTCCCCATCCGGTACAGGGACTTTTTCAGGCCGGTCTTGCCGGAACTACACAAACACCAGTCGCAATGATCAGAAGAAGGAGCCTGGCATTTCGTATCATCACCCGGGTGCTGGCCATCACCACCCTGCTTTTTGTGGTGACCCTCCTGGGCTATTATCACTACACCAGCCGCATCGTGAGGGAGTCGGCCCGGGCCAACGCCATCGAGCTGGCCACCAACCTGTCGGGCCGGATCGAACAGGTGCTCCAGCCCATGGAGAAACTGCCGGAGATGCTGGCCACCACCCTGGAGATGGGGATCTTTGACATGGACTCCCTGCACCACATCCTGGAGGCCGTCGTGTCCAACAATCCCACAGTATACGGCTCTGCCATCGCCTTCGAGCCGGACCATTTCCCGCAGCACGGCACCCATTACATGGTTTATGCCCACCGGGAGGGGGAGGGTGTCCGCAGCATGATCATCGGCGGGGAGGATTACAATTATTTCTACATGGACTGGTACCAGATACCGGCCATCCTGCAGAAGACATACTGGTCGGAGCCCTATTTCGATGAGGGGGCCGGCAACATCCTGATGGCCACCTACTCAGTGCCTTTTTTTACCCTGCGCGACGGGGAGCGACGCTTTTCGGGCATCGCCACGGTGGACCTGGAGCTGGAGTGGCTCACCGAAATCGTCGACGAGGCCCGCATCTTTGACTCGGGATATGCCTTCCTGCTTTCTCGCAACGGCGTGGCGGTGACCCATCCCGACCGCACCATGATCATGAACAAAAGCATTTTCTCCAACGCCGAAGAGTGGAATGCACCCGTGATGCGCGAAGTGGGAAGGGACCAGATCGCAGGCATCAGCAGCTTCCGCGAATACAACATCCCCGGAAGGCCAAAGCTATGGATATACTACCGCAACCTGGACTCCAACCAGTGGGCCATCAACGTGGTCTTCCCCGACCGGGAGATGTACGCCTCGCTGCGGCAGATCAACACCCTGCTCATTGTTTTCATCTTCGCCGGACTACTGCTGCTGAGCATTATAGTGGCAGGGGTAGTGGACCGCCTGGCGGCGCCGCTGACGCAGTTTGCCGGCTCAGCCCGCAGCATCGCCGAGGGGAAGTTCGATACCAAACTGCCTGCCATCAGGACTCGTGACGAGATGAAGGAGCTGCACGATGCCTTCACACACATGCAGGAAGAGCTGGCCCAGTACGTGGTGAACCTGAAGGAGGCCACGGCGGCCAAGGAGAAGATAGAGAGCGAACTGCGCATCGCCCGCGAGATACAGCTGGCCATGCTGCCCCACACCTTTCCCCCCTTCCCCGACCTGCCACAGGTGGACCTCTACGCCATGCTGAAGTCGGCCAAGGAGGTGGGGGGCGACCTGTACGACTTCTTTGTGATGGACAAGGACAAGTTCTGCTTCGCCATCGGCGAAGTGTCGGGCAAGGTGGTGCCGGCCTCCCTTTTCATGGCCATGACACGAACCCTCCTGCGCACCATCGCCGACAAGGAGAAGTCGCCGGCAAGGATCATGGAAACCCTGAACAGGTCCCTGGCCTTCAACAACGAAAGCAATATGTTCGTGACCTTCTTCCTGGGGATCCTAGACCTGCGCACCGGCAAACTGACCTATGCCAATGCGGGACACAACCCCCCGCTCATCATACGGAAGCAGAACGGCCAGGCAGAGGTCTTCGAGCCGGCCAAGTCCATCCCCCTGGGCCTCTTCGAGGATTTCGTGTATGGGGAAGCCACCAGGGAGATGCAACCCGGCGACAAGCTCTTTGCCTACACCGATGGGGTGAGCGAAGCGGAAAACGCCGCCGAGGAACTTTTTGGAGAAGACAGGATGGAGGAGATACTCCTCCTGTGCAGGGAGGAGCGGCCGCGCGCCGTGATCGAGCGCATGGAACGAGCCATCGACGAGCACGTAAAGGAATACCCCCAATCAGACGACATCACCATGTTGACCATCGCTTTTAACGGATAAGGCCATGCAAAAACATACGCTTCGCCTGGAGAACAAGATCAGTGAGCTGGACAAGATCCGCGACGCCCTTGAGGAGATGGCAGCCACCTGGGGACTGCCCCCCCAGGTTAGCATGTCGGTGAACCTGGCCCTGGAAGAGGCCTTTACCAATATCGTCAACTACGCCTACGACGACGATGAGCGGCATGAGATCATCCTTCATTTCAAGCTGCAGGACAATGAGCTCCACATCGCCATCCGCGACGACGGGAGGCCCTACGACCCTACGGTACAGGATGAGCCCGACATCGCATTGCCGGCCACGGAAAGGCCCATCGGCGGACTGGGCATCTTTCTCATCAAAAAGATCATGGATGAGGTGAAATATGAAAGGGCAGACAACATGAATCAATTGATCCTTAAAAAACACATTGTACAATGAAGCACACCACAGAAACGCGTGATGACCACATGATCGTTTTCCTGGACGGCCGGCTGGACACCACCCAGGCTGATGCCTTCGAAAAGGCCATGACCGGTCTTTTGGATGAAGGTCACACGAAGATCATTTTTGACTGCGAAAAACTGAACTATATCAGCAGCTCCGGCCTGCGGATCTTCCTGATCATGCAGAAGAAGATGATGGGGGTTGCCGGCAAATTCACTGTTTGTTCTCTGCAGCCGGCCATCAAGGAAATATTTGACATGTCTGGATTCACCATGATCTTCAACATCCAGCCAGACCTGGAGGCAGCCCTGAAAGAGGAATAATCAAGCTGGTGAGCAATGATCATTGCCTTTGGATTTTTCCCGGTACTGCTCTTTCTGCTGTGCCTTTTTTTGCTCGACAGCTTCAAGCTGGTGTCGGTGCGGCTGCTGGCCCTTTGCCTTTTGTGGGGCATTGCCTCGGCCGTGCTGTCCTATTTTGTCAATACGGCCTTTATGGATGCCTTTGGACTGTCAGACCAGTGGCTGAGCCGCTATGTGGCGCCCGTGACCGAGGAGCTGATCAAGGGGAGCCTGCTCTTCCTCCTGGTGGCCAGGAGGCAGGTGGGGTTCATGATCGATGCGGCCATTTACGGTTTCGCCATCGGGACAGGCTTTGCACTGGCAGAAAACACCTGGTACTACCTGCAGCTGGGGGCTGGATTTGATGTATTACTGGCCATCGTGAGGGGCTTTGGCACCGCCATCATGCACGGAGGGGTGGTGTCACTCTTTGCCATCATCCTCATCGAAGGGGTCCAGCGGGAGCACCACATGGCCCTGGGAGGCAGCATCGGCATGCTGGTGGCCATCGTTCTCCACTCGGCCTTCAACCACTTCATCTTTGACCCGCTGCTGATGACCCTGCTGATCATCATCTTCCTGCCCATGATCTTCTACCTGGTGTTCAAGTACACCACGCAGCACCTGCAAAACTGGCTGGAGGTGGAGTTCAGCAACGAGGTGGACATGCTGCGCATGATCCGCGTGGGCCAGTTCCGCGAGACCCGTGCCGGGCAATACCTGGCCAGCCTGAAAGAACACTTTCCGGCCGAGACGCTGGTGGACATGTACTGCTTCTTTAGTCTCTACCTGGAGCTGTCCATCAAGGCAAAGAGGAACATGCTGCTCAAGGAGAGCGGGTTTCCGCTGATCATGGAGCCGGACATTAAAGACAAGTTGCTGGAGCTGAAAACCCTGCGCCGCATCATCGGCAAGTCGGGAGAGATGGCCCTGCTGCCCCTGGTGCGCATGAGCCACCGGGAGCTCTGGGAACTGAACCAGCTTTAGCCTGCCTGTTTGCCGGCGGCGTTTATTGCCTGGCAACCGGTACCCTGCTTTTTGGACTGAATGCGATCGTGTGGGACAAGAGACATAGGCCGGGGCCTGCAATTGAAAACCAACATTTTTGTGACTGAACAGTCTAAGTAAATGAAACAAGACGAACACGAGCTCATCCGGCGCATCCGGAATGGAAGCACAACAGAGTATGAAGTGCTGGTGCGAAGGTATCAGTCTGCCGTCTACCACGCCATTTACCAGGTGCTGCAGCAGGCGGCCGAGGCCGAAGAGCTGACCCAGGAGGTCTTTGTGAAGGCCTGGCAAAGCCTGGATGGCTTCAATCTGCAGAGCAGGTTTTTGAGCTGGATTTACCGCATCGCCATCAATACGGCCCTCAGCCACAAAAAAAAGGAGGCGCGCTTCCTGCACCCGGAGAAGATGCCGGAGCAGGAAGGGCAGGGAGAAAACCCGCACCAGCAAATGGTGCAGAAAGAGAGGGAGGGACTGCTGCATGAGGCCATAGCGGGACTGAAAGATAATTACCAGGTGGTGATCCTGATGCACTATTTTGAGCAGCTGTCCTATGCAGAGATCGCCACGGAGCTGGACCTGCCTGAGAAAAAGGTGAAGTCGAGGCTCTTCGATGCCCGGCGGATGCTGAGGGAGAAGCTGGGAACGCAGATGTGATCCGGCTGCCTGGCAGGCAATGCAGAACTTGAGAGTGGCGGCTGCAGGGCAGGATGTTTCATCACTAACAATGAAAAACCAACGACTATGTCCGATTCAGGAAAGACCCTTGAACAACTGGTGGACGGCCAGCTGGCCGGAACACTCAGCGGGGCTGAACAGCAGGCACTGGAGGCCATGCTGGCTTCTTCGGAGAATGCCCGCCGCTACCTCAGGGAGATGGAGCGTCTGCACGCCATGCTCATGAGAGCGGGTGGTGGCGGAGAGGGGCCGGATCTGAGTCCCCGGGTCATGGAGCGCATAGAAGAGGAGCAGGAGTCCCGCCGGCAGGCCACGCGAACGATAAATATGGCCGATTGGTTCCGCTTTGAGCGGAAGGAGCTGTTGCGCTACGCTGCCATCCTGTTGATCGGACTGGCCCTGGGGGTGGCCCTGACCCTGGTGGTCACGCCCGGGCGGCTTTTTGTGGACCCTTCAGGGGTGAGCGCCACCATGTCGGCGCGCTCCGGTCAGAGCATGTCCTTCGTGCAGGATGGCTGGCAGATACAGCTTAACCCCATGGTGGTAGACCAGATGGTGATCCTGGTGGCTTCGGTGCGCTCAGAGGAGCTGTTGGATGTGCGCCTTTGGTACGACAGGGACACCTACCGTTTCGTCAGGGGGCGTTACCTCAAGGGCAGCGGCATGGAGGGGGACCAGGGCACGGGCGGGGTGACCCGTTTCAGCGTGCAGGGAGAAGCCGTGTACCAGCTGGTACTCACGCAACTTGAGGGGATGAGCAAACCAATACTGCTGGAAGTGTCTGATGATCAAAGAGGTGTGCTGTTCAGCCGGGAGATGATCATCCGCTAAACCAACTTTTTTGTATCTTGTTCGTCTTATGTTCAGATAAAGCATCATGACAGGGGCTGAGTCCCCAATGAGAACGCCCCGGTCTTTCAGGAAAAGTAACATCATTCACCAATAAAAAAACCACCACAATGAAGAACAACAGAATCGTAGCCGTCGTTTTCAGCCTTGTGATAGGCTTTGCCGTGGGGCTCCTGGTAGGCCTCACACTGACCAATCCCGGGATGAGCCTCCGTGAGGCCGCAGGCACCATCGGGCGTGTGGACCAGTACCGCAACATCCGCGTCACCGAAGCGGACATCGAGCTGCGCAACGAGCTGCTGGCCGATGAGAAGATGCGCGAGGCCTACCGCCATTACCTGGCCTATGAATACACGGCCAACCTCAAGATGACCGAAGATGTGGACTTTGCCCTGCGGGCGGGACGCGAAAACAGCGAGTTCCGCGTGGCCAACGCCGGCACCCTGAACCGCCTGGAGCAATACAGCGAATTCCTGGACAACGCCCGCCTGCGCATCCTGGAGGCCATGGGGGTGGTCACCGACCTGTCGGACCGCGACCGCATCGCCATCCGCACGGTGCTTAACAACGCAGGGAACGCCCTGGCCCAGACACAGCTCCGGGGCAATGTGGTCTTTGACTACCTCAGCGCCGTAGAACGCTTTTTCGACGTCCACCCCAAGTCGGATGCCCCCCAGCTGGCCACAGCCCACGACCTGCTGTTCACCAATATGCTGATGACCACCATCGTGAACGACAACCGTCCGGTGCTGGAATACCTGATAGCCAAGGACCTGATGACAGAGGGGGAGGAAGAACAGCTGGCGTTGTATGACGGTGAAATGCTGAACCGGCAAGTAGTGCTTGACCTGGAGCGCTTAGAGAGCATCGCCTTTTTGAGCGAAGAAAACCTGCAATTCTTGATACAGGATGTAAGCCAGCTGGCCGGCGCCATCTACGATTTCAGCGCCCTGGATGCCAGCATCCGCATACAGGACATGCAATCACTTGGCCAGCTGGAGACACTCGGGGCCATTGGCGTTTTTGACGTGGAGCAACTGCGGGACGTGATGCGGAGCACCGAGCTGCTCAGGGAGTCGGACATGATGATGGACGCCGGGGCTTTAAGAGGCAGCATCCTCTATTAAACCAATAAGATGGGTTCTTGCCATAAGCAAAAAGAGCTCACAGGGCAGCCGTTCTCCCTCTCCGGGAGGATGGCTGTTTCTGCTGTACGAATCCTTCTCCTCAGCCTTTTCTTCAGCCTTTTCCTGCTGCCCGGAGCACGGGCCCAGCTCATCACCCAGAT
>SKNE01000093.1 GCA_007120675.1 Bacteroidales bacterium | reverse complement strand
TCAAACTCACTGAAGATCCTGTTGTAGGGCTTACGAAGGATGTTGGCCAGCACATTCAGGCGCCCCCTGTGGGGCATGCCAATGACGTATTCCCTGATGCCCGATGCGGCGCCTTCCTCAATGAGGGCATCCAGGGCTGGGATAAGGGTTTCGCATCCTTCAAGAGAGAACCGTTTCTGTCCGGGGAAGCGCTTTCGCAGGAAGTGCTCAAATCCGACAGCCTCGACGAGCTTGCTGAGGATCTGCTTTTTCTTCTGGTTGTCGTAGAGCGGGGTGTTTTTGCCACTTTCCATGCGGTCTTTCAGCCAGTCGACGATCTCGGGCGACCGGATATACATGTACTCAGCTCCGATGCTCTGACAGTAGGTTTGCTGCAGGTGGGCAATGATCTGTTTCAGGCTGCTCTTTCCTATCCCCAGCTCGTTGCCTGCCTGGAAACTGCTTTCCAGGTCCTGATCCTGCAAGCCAAAGTTCTGATGATCAAGCGTGGGGTAGTATTTCCGGCGGGTGCGGACAGGATTGGTCCTGGTGAAAAGGTGTCCCCGCTCCCGGTAAGCGTTGATCAGATCGATCACATTGAACTCATGGCGAAACAGAAGGGTTTCCTGCTCGGTGGGGGAGTCGGGATCGGGATAGCGGGTGCGGGCAAACTCGAACCCTTCAAAAAACTGCCGCCAGCCAGGCTCAAGGCTGGCCGGATCATCCAGGTAGTCCTGGTACATCGCTTCCAGCCGGGCGGCATCCATATTTCCCAAAAAGGCAAATTTATCCATGACAATCAGTTGGTTATAAAGGCGCGGGTGAAGCCATCTCCCGGTTTGTGCAATCAAACCACATAAAGCAGCGGCTGTTTCACCCGGCCATTGAATCCCCATATGACCAGCGCATCATCGACCATGCGCCGGCAAAGGCTGTATTGTATGTACAAAATTAGCAGAATAATTGTTCTGTGGGGGTGGTTTGTATGGATTTGAATAATCCTGTATATTTGGACGCCCGTTCGATTTGCGTTTTCCGGGAGTCATCTCATTTAGTCAGGAAATCACTCATAACATGGCCAAGCAGAGTAAAACCAACAAGTCAAATGTGTTGAAGGAAGCATGGAGCACCTACTATAAGGGGGATTTTGATGCTGCCCTGCAATTGTTTGATCAGGTGGTGAAAAAAAACAAGGATGTATCAGCCAGGTACGGGAAGGCTTGTACCCTGTTCCGGACAGCCGATCATGAGGGGGCCATCGAGCAGCTGAATGCCCTGATCAAAGAGGATGCGTCCAACCCGGATTATTACCACACCCGTGCAATGGTGCATGGCGCCAGTGAAGACTACAAAAGGGCCCGCAAGGACCTGGAAAAACTCACGGTGCTGGAGCCCTCCAACGGGGAGGCCTGGTGCGATCTGGGCGGACTTCACCTGGTGATGGGCGATTACAAGGAGGCTGCTGTATGTTTTGAACGGTCTGCTGATGCCGATAAGCGGTGTGCCTGTGCGTGGATGGGCAAGGGCCTCTCGGCCCTGTTTGCCAGGGAATACAAAAAGGCCATCGACTACCTGGACATCGCCCTGAAGCTGGACAAGAAAAACGGGCTGGCCATCATGGCCAGGGCCGAGTCTTATTTTGCCGGCAAAAAGGAGAAGGAAGCGCTGAAAGACCTGAAGCAGCTGCTGGCAATGGACAGTGAGTTCAAAGAGCGCTTCCTGGATGTCCACAGCGAGGAGCTGGCCGGGAACGCAGACGGGTAAACAAGAGCCTACATGAGCGTGAACCTCAGGCTGGAGCTGGCCGGGGACGCAGACGGGTAAACAAGAGCCTACATGAGCGTGAACCACAGGCTGGAGCTGGCCGGGGACGCAGACGGGTAAACAAGAACCTACATGAGCGTGAACCTCAGGCTGAAACCACCGTGGGTGTTGGTGTTGGGGAACTGGTTGGATACGAATGGATTATTGACTGTGCGGTCGAAGAACAACCGGAAGATGACCCGTGGACTCAATTGGTACTCTGCCGAGGTGTTCAGTCCTATGCTTCGCTGACCCGATGAGATCACATCGGTTTCTTCCAGCAGCTTCCTTAAAACAGTTTTGTTGTCGCGCAACGACATGTCAAGGCGCAGCACCAGGTCACTTTCTATCCGCTGCCTGCGACCCCCCTGCGTGATATTGAATGCCAGGTTCTGGAAACGGTATCCGGCGCCCAGGACAATCTCGCTGCTCTGGTTATCCGTGATCTGGTTGTTGGCAAAACTCAGGGCCATGTTGCGGGACCGGCGGTATTCGACGCGGGTCATCAGGTTGTTTTGCCAGGTGATGTCCACGTTGATCAAAGGGTTGAACTGTTCGTTGATCACTACCTGCCCAATCTCAAACTCCGAAATGTAATTGCCGGATGCGGCATCCCTTGCCGACTGGTATCCGTCAATCTCCCTGTACCTGATATCCGACTGGAAATTTCCGATGGTGAAGGTGCTCCTGTAACCGTGACCAATGGTGAACGACTGGAAAAGTCGCTGGAATGCCGGAATGCGTGACAATCCATCATAGGTGACACGCCAGTTGGGCATGGGAAAGCGCAGGAAGGGGCTCAGCGTGCTGGTGGAGGGGTCCCTTCCCGAGTAAGCGGCAAGGAATGCCGGGATGAGTACATCCTGCGAGGTGGGTCCGTACCCCACGGGAAATCCGGTGGTGTCGTTGACCGCGCCGTCCCAGTTGGGGTTCTGTTCGGCCAGGCGGAAGGCGATCTCCAGGCGGTAATCCTTGAAGTTCTGGAAGTTTTCTGACGCATAGGTTCTGTCGTCTATGCGCTCGAAAGCGGTGGGCAGGGCAAAGAATGAGATGGTAAAGCTACCTGTTTCCATGGGGTTGAAAGAGCCAAACACGCCCGCTGAATCGGCCTTGAAGTATTCACTGTAGGTCAGTGAATGGTTCCTTTGCCCGGTCACTTCGATGCGGAGGTCGCGGATGGGTTCAACCTGTGATCGTGCTGTGAGGTTTTTCGCCCGGCCCTGGGTGAACGGGATGTTCAGGTTGGGGTTGTCGGTGATCCACCCTTCCATGGCTGCCTGGTCCCTGATGTCGCGCTGACTGCCAAAAATAAAGCCCGTGCCAGGAGCCATCAGGTTCCAGTCCTGCCCCAGCACGGAGGGTGTGGGCGTAAAGCCTGGCATGTGGGTGCCGCTGGTCTCGGTGTAATTGATGGACAGGTTCCGTACCGCCATCAGGGTGCGGAAAAAGGTCTCCATGATCACGCGCCCAATGTTTTCTCCCTCCTGTCCCTCCTGCTCCTGCCGGCCCGCGGGCTGCTGTGGTCCCCGTCCGGGGGGCTGCCCGCCACGTCCGCTCCCACCACGCTGCTGGTTGATGCGTTGCAAAAAGCCCACCTTGTTGTACAAATTCACCAGGTTGGCGTTCACATTGAAACGGACGCTCTGCGAATTTTCGATGGTGTTGCCGAAATCCTGTGCCGACAGGGGGGCGGCGATCCAGTCAAAATCTGCCACATAGCTGGTGTTGGCATTGATGAAGTCCACCAGCGGCAACCTGTTCAGCGGAATGTTATAGGTCAGGTTGGCCCGGTGTGTATAGAAGGTGGGCCGTCCCAGGTTGCGTATGTTGCGCCAGATGGTGTCCCGTTTGGCCTTGTAATCATCATCGTCGGGATGCATTCGTCCCGCCGGCTCATCGATGCGTGCATTGGTGGTGGCCTGGAATTCCAGGCGAAGGGCGCGTGTCAGGTCAAAGCGGATATCGTACATCCGGTCCCAGTCGAACGACTTCACGTAGTTGGGCTCCAGAAGAATGATCCCCGCACTCTTGGCCCGCATGAGCGATTCGGCGTAACCCCGGTCCATGCCGGTGCGGAAGGACACCGAACGGGGCATGTAATAGAAGTTGAACTCGCGCAGCAACCGGAAGATGTCGCGCTGGAAAAGGCTCACGCCGGAGAATGGGGTTACATTCCTGGGCTGTGTGCTCCAGTTATAGTTAATGCCCCCGCGCCACCTTTGCTGACGGTCAAACTCTATGTCCACATTGCGCATGTAAACCTCCGTGTAGGCGTAGGTGAAGTCAAAGTTGCCCGGACTGTAAAACCTGTTTTGCGCGATCCCGCTCCCGAAGCTGACGTTCGTGAAGTTGATGCTCCTCCTGCGCACCAGGTCCTGGGCCAGCTTCCTGATGGAGTCCCTTTCGGCCTCGGTTTCGTACGATGCCAGGTCGTCCTCGAAAAAGATGTCAGGGTTCAGGGGGTTGTACAGGGGGTTGCTGATCGACTCCGAAAAGCTGAAATGCATGGGAATGCGCAACCCGAACGACTCTGGGAAGAGACGTCCCAGCTCCAGGTTGGTGGCCACGTCATAGTTGATCACCTCCTCCTGCTGGCGCTCACCGACCCGTTGCTCTATGCCGCCGAAGCCTGGCGTGCTGATGAATCCGTTCAGGGTGATGTTACCCAGGTCGGCCAGGTTGGCGTTCATCCGGGCATTGGCAGCCCAACCACCCTGGTCGTTAAAGCCGTATAGCCGAAGCTCGTTCACCCACACCTCGGCCGCTTTGGCCAGTCCATCGTCGTCAGGTGTCATGCCGGTCTTCTTGGGGTTGCGGATACCGATCATGATCACCTGTATGTTGCTCAGGGTTGGATTTCCGATGATGGTCATCGTATTCTCTCCGTCGGGTTGCCGGAAAGGCCTGTTAACCGACACGGTGGCGTCTTCCTGGCGGGACAGGTTGTTACGCATGATCTTCAGGTCCTGAAACTTGCTGAACTCAATGTCAAAATTGTTTTCCACCGGCCAGATCACCTCCGGGTTGAAGGTGCGGGGAAGCCAGGGGGTGACCTTCAGGGGCACCTCGTACTCATAATAGTTGCTCGTGAAGTCAGACCCCAGCCGGATGAAGACTGTCAGGTCGCCATCATTGAGGATGTCGTCTTCGTTGAGTTTTTCAGCGTGTGAGAACATCTTCAGCCTGCGGTACTGCCTTACATCCAGGTTGGAGGTTTTGTAGACCGCCCGTGCATCGCCATCCTGCAGCTCCGATACGCGCATGGCCAGCGACTGTTCATTGCGCTGGTGCATGGT
Source organism: Bacteroidales bacterium (assembly GCA_007120675.1). Lineage (GTDB taxonomy): Bacteria > Bacteroidota > Bacteroidia > Bacteroidales > UBA7960 > PUPG01. The sequence goes on along the minus strand of SKNE01000093.1, from coordinate 2,624 downwards.
GGTGGTGCCCAGGTCCTGTTCCCTTTCAATGCCCGGGGGCAGTACATAAGGGATGGGAAAGCGCTGGCCGTTTTCCTCGATGTTGACGGTGAACACGTCAAAGGTGGTGTTGTCGTTGTTGCCGGGAACATATTCGCCGGGGGCAGCCAGGTCCCTGTCGAAGGTACGCCAGTCGCCACGCACCAGCTGCAAAGTGGCGAAGCGGGTGATGATGGGCTCGTTGAAGCCCTTGAAAAACATGCGCATGAAGCGGATCGACCTGAAATCCTGGATGTTTCCGATCACCTGCCTGTTGGGGTCCCGCAGGGGCACCTTGAACTGGTACCAGCGGATGCTCTCCACCTCGTTATTGGCCAGGCGGACGGTGGCTTCCATCACGTCGGTGATGTAGTTTTTGCCCACCTCCATGTCCTCCGGACGCAAACTGATGCGGTACTGGAAATAGCGTTCGGCCTCGTTGAGTGTGCCGTCCTCATTGATGTCTTCCGTGTTGGGCACATTGGTGGCGGCGGTGGGGTAGGGCTCAGGCGACTGCTCGGCGGTGGGACTGTTTCCCTCCAGTCCGTTGTACCTTTTGTAGCGCTCCAGGATGGATACCTCGTTGGCATCCAGCTCCGAGCCCCTGTAGTACTGAAAATTGTCGGCCGATGGGTCCTCCCAGGCCTGCTGGTAGGCCTGCGAAGTGGTGCCATACATGTCGGCCAGCACCTGGAGAAAGTTTTCGTTGAAGAAGCTCCGCTCATCCTCGGTGCTCAAGCCGTCGAGTCCCACATCCTGGAACTCCCGCGAAGCCGGGTTGTTGTCGAAGGCATTGGTAACGGCCGTGATGTTGGGAACCCGCCCCCAGGCCGTTGTATCCACGTTGACCACGTTCTCGTCGATGGGCAGCCCATTCTCGAAGCTCTTCCGCCCGTCGCGCAAAACGTCTTCCGAGACATCACCCAGGTTGATGTAGAGGTCGCCCCCCTGGTGGTTCTCATCGTACACAAAGGGGTCCATGAGCCAAAACTCCACGTATTCGATGTTGGCTGCCTCAAAATCGGTCATGGGCAGTCCACGCATGACACCTCCCCACCGTGTGTGCGGGTCATTCAGCGTTCCGTCCTGCGCTATTCCGGCACTGAAGTTTGATCCAATATCATAGTTGTAAGGCCCCCTTTCGTTGGGGTAAAAGGCCATATTCAGGACCGGAATGGGGGAGGGGATCCCCGTGGGACTTTCCCGGTTGGGCCATATTTCATTTTCCAGCACCTCCCGCACGAAGTGGTTGGACCGCTGATCCGGATCGTTGCGTATGTGGGAGGGGGTGAGGTTATTGTTTCGCGTGAAGAGGGGGTCGATTGTGTACCAGGCCAGCCGTGCCACGTTGAAGCGGAAAGCCAGGGTGGACAGAGTGTCTGCAAACGATACGGGGGCGGCCTCGGGAAACATGCCCGGACTGGTCTGGTGCTGGGGCGTGCTGGCCAGGTGCCAGCGCTGGACGTTCTTCAGGTCGATGGCCGACTTGCTCCCTTCGAAATCGTCGATGTAAGCCGTGCCGGCGCTGCCTATGTGCCTGGAGTGGCCCGGTATCAGGTGGGCAAACTCCGCGTTGAAGGTGACCCGGGAGGTGGCATTGGTTTCGTAAAATGGCAGCCGGTCAAGAATGCGTGTGATGACGTCAGCCTCGGTGGTGTAGGTGGTGTTCAGTCCCCATATGGTATTGGCGATGGGTTCATCCCCGTAGCTCACCTTCTGCGTGAGAGGCCTTTCGGACAAACGCATGATGGTGGCCCCCACATTGAAGTTGTCGCTGATTCGGTGATCCACGTGGGTCCCCATCAGTGTCTTGGTCTGGAGGTTGAACATATCGGTGCTCTCCAGCGAAATGCGGATGGGTGTCCCGGAGTTCAGGATCCCTTCATTGATGATGCGTACTCTTCCCAGGGTGTAATCGACCGTGTAGTCAACATTTTCCGTGAGTGGAACACCGCCGGCGGTGACCACCACGGAGCCCGGCGGAATATTCATGGCGTTGAGCGGAATCTCTGAGCCTGCAGCCGATTGAAAGCGCCCCTCCAGTAGCCACCTGTTGCGTTCCGGCACCTGCTGGGCCTGGTATTTGGTGGTGGTATACAGGGAGTCAAAGGCATATTGGTCGCCCAGGGCCTCATCCTCCAGCATCTTGCGCAGGTGGGAGCCGAAGGGCTCCACCACGGGAAAGTATACCCTGCCGTTGTCCGCCTGGATGGTGCCACCCCGCGTGGCCGCATTGTCAATGAAGTCGAATACCCCATCGGGGATGGGGTCCAGCTGCGTGTTCAGGCGGTCGAGCCCCATCACGCGGATCAGTGGCTGGCCGGCAATGGCTCCCTCATCCAGGTAGCCGATGGGAACACCCAGCTCTTCACTCTCATAAAGGATGTTCAGCCTGAACTGGTCGCGGCTGATTTGGAAGGAGCCCAGGTTGTAGATGTTCTTCATCATCAAATCCCACATGGGATGATTCGTGTTCACTGCAGTACTTTTCAGCAGCTTAACAATCAGTCCGTCGGGAGCGGCAATGTCGTTGGAAAATTCACCCACCTGGTAGGTGGTGGTGTCACCGATCAGGGTGTACTGGAAGGCCACCGCCAGCACCTGGT
>SKNE01000268.1 GCA_007120675.1 Bacteroidales bacterium | reverse complement strand
CGGGCTTATATTACAACCGCCACCGTTACTACGACAGCCATTCAGGCCGTTTCACGACCAAAGATCCGCTGGGAATGGTCGACGGAACCAACCTGTATACCTACACGGTCAACAACCCCGCCACCCTGACCGACCCTTCCGGGCTTTCATGGCTGCTGGACGTTCCAAAACTGGAACTTGGCAGCGGTGACTTTGCTTTTAACTTCCAGATTGGGTCAAGCGGCAACAATATCATTAAATGGGATGGGCCAATTACAGCCGCACGTTTTCCAGATTTTGAATTTTTCATACAGGTAGCCAGCAGGCAACGGGGTCAAGGCGAAGAAAGTTATCGCAATGAACGAATATATAAAAAAGGGGAGATTTGCAAGGTGGTCAAAGACCGGTTTCAGACCACCCCCATGTGGATCAGAAACTTTGAACTTTATCTTGCGCTTTACCTGCGTGTCAATCTGCAGCAGCAGCTGATAGACCAGGCCAGGAACCAGGCAGCACAGGCCAATCGCCTTGCAGACGCTGCAGGCGTTACCAATGCGGTAACAACCGTACTATCTCCCGTTCCGATTGTAGGTGCAGCTGCTGGCATCGTGGGTGGCATTGCCGGTGGCATCACCTCTGATATGTCAACCAGCCAGTTTAATGCTTCGCTGCGAAACCTGGAAAACGCTTTGCAAACTGCCAGGGCGGAAGTTCGAAACTACTATCTGTGGCATGATAGCTGGAGGGAAAACCTTCCCTCCCTGATCGAAAACAGGGGTCCAGAGATCAGGTCGGTTTACGCCTGTCCTGATAAGCGATACCGAGTCCTCCCACATAGAGAACGTTTTAGAGACAGGGGTGATGGGAGTTTGTGGGATCCCATTGGTCCCCCTCTGGAGGACATTCCGACAACCCAGGGTGGCCGCACAAGATCCTTTTGGGATGATGTCCTGCCACCCACGCCCCAACCTGATTTTAGGCCCTGGGGAAACCATCCGCCAACCCCCGGTTACGACATCCCACCAATGGAAATTTGTCCGGATTGTCGACCGGTGAGACCACCGGGAACAGGCTCCGATCGCACGTATGAACCACCTCCTCCTTGCATGCCTGGCACCAGGTGCCTTCCTGATTCACGGTATAACAATCGACTGCCGGGATCTCCATTCAATGGCAGTGGAATCACCGGTGGCTGGCCAATGGATGATATACTCTGGGACCCTTTCCCACCCGAAAATTTGTGGCCCAATGGTCAATTTAAAGAACATTTCGGTGGTATCCTGTGGGATTGATCAAAAACATCCATTTGACGTGTACGAAAAAACCCTTAATCCTATGAAAAAGTACTTTCTCATGCTCATCGTCGCAGCCATCAGTCATGGTTTGCAAGCACAATATTTTCCGGCCGGGGGTTACCAGGGAGGGACCCACGGCAACGTAACAGCTGACTCATTCAACCTTGAGTTCATGGTGGAAAACCAGGCAGGCAATCCCATAATGCAAGCGGTGATCACGGTGGGGGGACAAAGCAATCCACAAGGTGATTACCTTTTCGAAAACATGGAAGCCGGCGTCTACGGCTACCAAGTTTCAGCCCCGGGTTACGAGGATGCCTTCGGAAGCGTTCTGATTGACGAAGGTGATGTGACTTTGCTTGTGGTGTTGACAGCCATGCCTGGCCATTTTCTTGATCTGGTGGATGTTGACATTGGCCCGGGGATGGTGGAGTGCTACTATGCCGCCATGGTGATTACGGTAGCCGGAGAGGGACACTTCTTTGTGGCCGAAGCGGGTAGCAGTACCACCTTGATTGCCGGAGAGAGTATCCGCCTACTGCCCGGAACACATATAAAGCAAGCTGCCTATTTTCACGCCTATATCGGCACCGACGCCTGTCCTCCGCCCATGCCAGCAGCAGTGACGGGTAAAGATGTCACCATGCAGGAGGAGAATACGGCAATGGATCAAACAGACGACCTTCTCTTCAGAGTATACCCCAACCCCACCACAGGAATGTTCACCGTAGAATTTGTGGGATCAGCAATGGGGGAAAGAGTCGTTGTTGAAGTGCTGAACCTCCACGGAAGCCTGGTGCAGGCAGACCAAGTCCCGCCTGGCCAGCGTCAACTCAGCCTCAACCTAATGGGGCATCAGCCGGGTGTCTATTTAATTCGGGCCATGGCAGACGAACAGCATGCCACCCAGCGAATCATCCTGAGATGATCTAAACACATTGAATTGGAGGGGATGATTCTCCGCAAAGACCTGTCCCGAATGCCTGTATTCAGATTTTCTTTGCCTTCTCCAGGGTGAAAGCGAAGGTGGTACCCACTCCCAGGGTGCTCCGCACATTGATGGTTTGCACATGGGCTTCGATGATGTGTTTCACGATGGCCAGCCCGAGGCCCGAGCCTCCGCCGCGCTTCCTGCTTCGGCTTTTTTCGCCGCGGAAAAAGCGCTCAAACACCCGGGGAAGTTCCTCCCTCGGAATGCCGATGCCGCTGTCGGTGACCTCGGTAAGAATGTGCTCGTCCATGTCGAAGAAACTGATCTTGACCCGCCCGTTCTCCGTGCCGTATTTGATGGCATTCACCACCAGGTTGGTCAAAACCTGTTGTATGTTATCCCTGTCGGCATAAACCATCACAGGGATGTCGTAATTGCGTGCAAAATGCAGCCGGATCTTTTTCTGCTCCGCCTCCATCTCCAGCATTTCCATCACTTCCCGGGCCAGGGCACAGATGTCAAAGGCGCTGAAATTCAGCTCTACCTCCCCCGACTCGAGCCGGGAGATTGTTTCAAGGTCCTCAATAATGGATATCATTCGATTGATGCTCTGCTCCGTTCTGAGAAGGTATTTCCGGTTGATCTCCGGATCGTCCAGCGCCCCATCCAGCAAGGTCAGCACGTAGCCCTGGATATTGAATATGGGTGTTTTCAGTTCATGGGACACATTTCCCAGGAACTCTCTTCGGTAAGCCTCCATCTTCCTCAGGTCTTCTATCTCTTTCTTCCTGTCACTGGCCCAGGCGGCCACCTCCTCACTGGCGCGGTCGATGCTGTCGCTTTCGCCGGACCACTGCTCCTTCCGCTTACTCTTTGGGGCTTTCAGATCGTGAATGGTCTTGTAGATCAAACGGATCTTATCGTAAATGAACCGTTTTAAAATGGTATAAAACAAGAGATAACAGGCAACAAAAAGAACGAGGCCCCCGAACAAATAGAGTGGCCAGCCCACGATGATCAAAGACAGCCAGCTTGCCAGTGCCAGTATCCCTGCGAAGACCAGGGAGGTCAGCAAAGCACTGATCAGGGCCAATCTTCCGGGGGAACTCTCTTTCATGTATCCACCGTGTCTTTTGCAACGGGAACAAATTTGTAACCGACACCCTTCACCGTATGGATATAGTCCGATCCAATCTTTTCACGCAGCTTCCTGATATGTACATCAATGGTCCGGTCACCCACCACCACTTCATTTCCCCATACCGAAGACAGGATCTCTTCCCGTTTGAACACCTTATGGGGTTTGGACACAAGCAGCGAAAAGAGCTCAAACTCCTTGCGTGGCAACTCTACAGCCCGGTCTTTATGCCAAACAATATATTGTTCAGGGTCTATGCGGATATCACCGCTTTCGATCTCCTGCTCCCCGGAAGAGCCGGGTCTTCCGTAGCGCCGCAGCAGGGCCCTTACACGACTGAGCAGTAGTGCGGGCTTAATGGGTTTGGCAATGTAGTCGTCACCACCGGCATCGAAACCGGCCAGCTGGGAATAATCCTCGCTGCGGGCGGTGAGAAAGGTGATGATGGTATCTGACAATTCCGGGATACGCCTGATCTCCTTGCAGGTCTCCATGCCGTCCATGCCGGGCATCATCACATCCAGGATCACCAGGTGGGGTTTGCACTCCATGGCCAGTTTGACAGCTTGTATACCATCCAGTGCGGTGTACACCTTATAGCCCTCTTTACGGAGATTGTATCCGATGAAGTCGAGCACATCCTCCTCATCATCCACAAGAAGGATCCTGTAGGGTCCTGGTGTCATCTTTTGGCTTTTTTACAAAGTTAAGCATTTACCGCTATGGAGTTGTTTCTGCCTGGTGTCCGATCCCCGCAGCAGTGTCGTGGAGCAATCGCCTGCATATGTCATTCGGGTGGAATGTTCTTATGCAGAATGAAGTCGCGATGGGCCTTGAGCATGTTCACCGTATAGAGCAGCATGTTCTTGGTCTCCGCCAGGATATTGAAATACAGCAGGCTGTTCCTGGTACCCACCTCCTCGTTCTTGATCATTTTTACCTGCTTTCTTTTCAGTTCCTGCAGACGGGTCAGAATGTGCTTCTGCTCCACGATCACCTTGTTGATCTGATCAAAATCCTTAGTGTCAATGATCTTTACGATGGACAGGAACAGGTTATTGACCATGAGGCGGAGGCGGTTCAGGTCTTCCGCCTGGCTTGCAATCATGGGGGGGTGGTTGTTGTCCAGGTGCTCGTAGGCAGGCTGGGCGAGAAAGTTAATGGAGTGGGCTATTTCGCGCAGGTAATCCAGTATCTGGATGTAATAGTGACTGGAGTCGATGGCATCGTCCTGCAGCTTCTGGACGGTGATGTGGGCATCGGCCTTAAGCTCCTTGGTCTTCAGATTCAGTTCGTGCACCCGCTTCAATGTGCTGCGCAGCTTCCTCCTGTCTTCCTTGATCAGAAATGCGTTGATCTTCTGGTACAGGTCTGCCGTCTGCGTCAGGGTGTTCCTGATGCTCAGCTGACAGTCCTTCAGGATGCTGTCGTTGTCCCACGACCGCTCAGTCTTTTCCTCGTAGGCCTGCCTCTTGCGTGCCCTGATCTTGTGCAGGTGGTATGTCTTGACGATGATGAAGAATGCCCCGGCCACCGCAATCACCGCGGCCACGATGCCGCCCCAGTAGATGAACAAAGCCACCACGAAGGCCAGGCTGAAGGCGGCAAAGGCGGTGAAGAACCAGCCCCCGATTACGGTAACCACACCCGATATACGATATACCGCGCTTTCCCTGCCCCAGGCCCTGTCGGAAAGTGAGGTGCCCATGGCCACCATGAAAGTGACGTAGGTGGTTGACAGGGGCAGGGTGAGGGATGTGGCCAAAGCAATGAGGCTGCTTGCCACCACCAGGTTCACCGAAGCCCTCAACTGGTCGAAATAGGGCAGTTGCTTGCGTGTGGGTAGTTTTTGCTTGCCGCTGTGGTTTTCAGGTGCCTGGAACCGTTTGTTGATGAGGCGAATCACCCCGGATGGCAGAACCCTGATGAAGAATTTATTCAGCTCCAGTCCCATCCTCACCAGGTTCCTGGAAAGCAGCGAAGAGTTGAAACGCTCGTAGCCCTCCGACTGCCTGGCCAGGTCGATTTCAGTCTGGGTCACCGAGCGTGCTTTGCGGGAGAATATCAGGGTAATGATCATGATCACCCCGGCTATGACCAGGTAGATCCCCGGTGTTCGCACGGGCTCCAGGAGGGACTCCATGGTGTGGGTAGCCGGGTCGATGGAGGGATCGCTCATGAAGAGCTGGTAGGATTCCAGTCCGGCCAGCGGCACGCCGATGAAGTTTACCAGGTCGTTGGAGGCGAATGCCATGGCCAGGGCAAAGGTTCCGATAAGGATCACTATGCGCAGTATGTTGGTCTTGAAGGCCATCACCAGGACCTGGAAAAGGACGGTCAGGCCTGCAAAACTGTACAGCATCAGCCTGAACGCGTTTTCATCCAGCCAATTCAGTGCATCCTGGCTGATGAAGGAGGCACCGCTGGCCCCTTTCAGCAAGAGAAAGTAGAGAATGGCGGAAACGGATAGTCCACCCCAGATGGCACCCAGCCAGGGCAGGCTTTTTTCGAACTGAAAGGTAAAGAGCAGGCGGGCAATGAACTGTACGGTGGTACCCACGGTGAAGGCAATGACCACCGACAACAGGATGGCAGAAATGATGGCCAGCGCACGGCCTGAATTGATATACTGTCCCAGGTCCTGCAATCCCTCCCCCCCGGCAAAGCTCTTGACCATGCCAATGGCCACGGCGGCGCCCAGGAGCTCAAACACGATAGAGACCGTGGTGGATGTCTGCAGGCCATAGGTGTTAAAGGCATCCAGCAGGATCATGTCGGTAATCATCACCGCCAGGAAGATGATCATGATCTCTGAAAAATAAAAGCGGTCGGGATTGAAGATCCCGCTGCGGGCCACCTCCATCATGCCGCTGCTGAATATGGAGCCCACCAGGACGCCCAGTGCGGCGATGGACATGATCACAAAAAAAGGCGCCACACGTGCGCCAATGCTGGAATTCAAAAAATTCACCGCATCATTACCCACCCCAACACTCAGGTCGGCAACAGCCAGCACCAGCAGGGCGATTACAAAGAACAGGTACACATACTCCATGTCACATCATAGATATTGGAACGGAGTAAAATTACGGCGGCTATGTAAACAGAAGAGGTAGCTAAGTTTAAGTAATTGTTAAGGGGGGTACAATGGGGCAGCAAACTTGAATGACAAACGCGCCGCTAAAACTGCATCAAAAACACAATGAGATTTTCCTCGTTTTGCAGCCTGAATTTTTTTCGAAGTCGATACCTTTTGGTGTTCACCGACTCTACAGCCATATTGAGCATCCGGGCAATCTCTTTGCTTGAGAAGTTCATTCGCAAATAAGCACATAGTTTCAGTTCGTCGTGCGTAAGGTCTGGAAATCGGTCACTCAGCAGTTGGAAGAAACCAGAGTGAACCGATTCGAAGTGGCGCTTAAATAATTGCCACTGTTCATCGATATCGATGTTTCGTTCTATGTCGCCCAGTAATTGCCTGATGCATTGCTCCCGCTCCCGGTTTTCGCCTTCCAGGGCTTTTTGTGCAACCTGGCGAACCTCATTCAGTATGTCGTTTTTATTAAGGATTAGCATGGCGGATGTTGCCAGTTCGCGATTTTTCCCTTCCAGCTGGGATTTTTGCAGGCGGGTGATCTCCTCTTCTGCAAACAGCAGCTCTTTCAGATGCTGCTGCTCCTGCCGGGCTTTTTCCTTTTCCAGGCTGTTCAGCTCAGACTGTGACTGCAGCAGGGCCTTGCTTTGCCTGAGCGACTTTCGCTTCAGGTTGAACAATACAATGAATAATACCGCCAGGACTCCGGTGGCCAGCACCGAAATGCTTACCATGATGAAGCGCGCTCTCAGGACTTCTGCTTGTTCCTTGAGCAGCAGATTCTCCTGTTCCTTGATCTCTGTATCGTAAATGGCCCCTAGCTCCGCAATCCGGGCAGCGCTTTCCACACTGAACAATGAGTCGTTCAGGACCTGGTAGCGTTGCAAATAAGAATAGGCCACCTCGTAGTTCCCCCTGTTAGCGTGAAATTGATGCAAATTATCGTAATTGATCCTTTGTTGCTGGGGCAATTGCAGTTCCATGGCTATGTCCAGGCTTTCTTCCAGGTAGGGCAAGGCCTCATCATCCCCCTCCATCATTAGGATTGTTCCCAGGTTATTCAGGACAGATGCCTCCGTCTGGCGGTCATTGAGCTGCCTGGCCATTTGCAATGCCTCATGGTAGTAAGTTAGCGCCTTTTCGTGATCCCCCCTTTCCCTGGCAATCACCCCAAGGTTGTTCCTCAGCTTGATGATCCCGGAGATATCCACCCCCATTTCCTCTTTAATGGCGATCGATTGCAGGTAGTAGTGCTTAGCCTCATCCAGCAGACCCT
>SKNE01000097.1 GCA_007120675.1 Bacteroidales bacterium | reverse complement strand
CTGAACCCCATCCCTACTACCGTGTCGGGCGCTACGACATCAGTCCGGACAACCGCTGGATGGCATTTACAGCCGATACGGTGGGGCGCCGGCAATACACCGTCCTGGTTAAAGATCTGGCCACCGGTGAGGTCATGCCCACCGGGATAAGCCACGCGGGCGGTGATGTGGTGTGGGCGGCCGACAACGAGCACCTGTTCTTCAGCCGGATTGACCCCGCCACCCTGCGCTATTACCAGATACAGCGTTTTAACCCCTTCCTGGGGCAGGAGCCGGTGACAGTGTATGAAGAAGCCGATGAAACCTATTACTACATTGGGGTTTCTCGCAGCAAAGACATGCGTTACCTGGTGATCACGGCCAACGCCACATTGAGCAACGAGATCCATATCCTGGAGGCCGATGAGCCCCTGGGGGACTTCAGGGTCTTCCAGCCAAGGCAGCCCAACCTGCGTTACCGCATATGGTCTTACAACGGCAAGTTCTATGTCCTGACCAACGACGGGGCAGAGAACTTCCGGCTGATGGAGACCAGCGGGTGGCAGACAGGCAGAGAGCACTGGCGGGAGGTGATTGCACACAGGGATGATGTGCTGCTGGAAAACATTGAGCTGTTCGATGATTACCTGGTGCTGCAGGAGAGGCAGCGGGGATTGCAGCAAATGCGCATCATTAACCTGGTGAGCGGCAGCAGCCATTACCTGCCCTTTGAGGAGGAAGCCTACACCGCAAGCATCGGCATCAATGCCGAGATGTCCACCTCCCTGCTGCGATTCAACTACACCTCGCTCACCACCCCCATGAGCAGCTACGACTACCATATGGACAGTGGCGAAATGCGGCTGGTGAAGCAACAGGAGGTGCTGGGCGATTTCAGGCCGGAGAATTATGAGACCAGGAGGTATTATGTTACTGCCCGTGACGGTGCGGAGGTGCCCCTGACCGTTGTTTACCGCAAGGGGATGGAGCGTAACGGCCAGAACCCCTTCCTGCTTTATGCCTACGGCTCTTATGGTGCCAGCGCCAACCCCCGTTTCAACATCAACGCCCTCAGCTTGCTTGACAGGGGCTTTGCTTACGGGATCGCCCATGTGCGTGGGGGACAGGAAATGGGTCGCCGGTGGTACGAAGATGGCAAGCTGCTGAACAAGAAGAACACATTTAATGATTTCATTGACTGTGCTGATTTCCTTGTGCAGGAAGCCTATACCAGTCCCGGCAGGCTCTTTGCCTCAGGGGGGAGTGCCGGCGGTTTGCTCATGGGGGTCATCGTGAACGACAGGCCGGAACTGTTCAAAGGGGTCATTGCCGCTGTGCCCTTCGTGGATGTGGTCACCACCATGCTGGATGAATCCATCCCCCTGACCACTGCCGAGTACGACGAATGGGGCAATCCCAACATCAAAAAGTACTATGACTACATGCTTTCTTATTCACCCTACGACAACGTGCGTGAGCAGGCTTACCCCCACCTGCTGGTCACCTCGGGCCTTCACGATTCGCAGGTGCAATACTGGGAGCCCACCAAGTGGGTGGCGAAACTGAGAACGCATCACACGGGCGATCAAAAGATTTTGCTCTATACCAATATGGAGGCCGGACACGGTGGTGCTTCCGGTCGTTTCCAGCGCTTGCGCGAACAAGCCAGGGAGTACGCCTTTTTGCTGGACCTTGCCGGGAAAGGGTTGTAGAGGGGGCACCTCACCGTGTGCCCTACCCTGGACTGCTGAAGCGGGTGGGGGCGGATAATGCAATCGGGGTTAATGAGCCAGTCCCCGGAATTATTAACCAAAAAAACAACAGAAGATGAAACGTTTAGTGATGATTACGAGCATGGCCCTGATGGCAGGCATCATGATCTCCGCCTGCCAGACGCAGACCGAACAATTGTTTGAAACCCGCTGGGCAGGCGCAAACCTGGAAGAGATCATAGCCAGCATGGAGAATCAGTTCGGTGGATTTGACCAGACCATGATGGAGACCAATTACCGTTACAATGAGCTTTACTGGGCGGGAGTGGACGGCAACTGGGCGTATGCCGCCTATCAGCTGGACGAGATGCTTGGCAGCCTGGAGAAGGGCTTCATTCGCCGGCCAGCACGCGAATCCTCCGCCGATCAGTTTGTGAACACCGCAGCACCCAGGCTGCTGGCTACCATAGAGTCCGGCGACCAGGAAGCCTTCATGGATGGCTTCACCCAGTTTGCCGCCAGCTGCAACACCTGCCATGCCATGGAGGATGTGCCCTTTATCCAGATGATCATTCCGGAGACCCGCACCAGCCTGGTGAAGTTCACCCACTAAAACCCGGTGCAGGTGCTGCGGGGTTGGCTTGCAGGCTTGTCTGCAGTCCACTGCACAGCATGTACCATTTGACCCCTTGGTGTGAAAGAGGCGAACAAGGTTTTGCGGATCGCTGTGACAGGTCCTGAGAGCACAGGGAAGAGCTGGCTAAGCAGGCAGCTGGCCTTGCACTACCGCACAAGCTATGTGCCGGAGTACGCCCGGGAGTATGTGGATGGACTGAACCGCCCCTACCGGCGTGAAGACATCGTGGCCATTGCCAGGGAGCAGGTCAGGCGTGAAGATGAGGCGGCGACATTGGCCGAAACTTACCTGTTTTGCGACACCGACTTGATCGTGAGCAAAATATGGGAACAGTACAAGTACCGAAGCTGTGATCCGTGGATCCTGCAGCAAATCGAAGCGGGACGTTATGACCTTTACCTGCTGTGCCAGGTTGACCTGCCCTGGGAGCCCGACCCCCAGCGTGAATACCCGCACAAGCGGGCCTTCTTTTTCCAGTGGTTCCAGCGTGAGCTGGCAGAATACGGTTTTCCATACCGTATCATCAGCGGGCGGAAAGAGGAGCGCTTACAAAACGCCATCAGGGCCATAGATGCATTCTTCAACCCCCCGACTCAATGAATCCATCCCACCTGAAAAAACATGTCCAGCTCCACCTGGTGGTGATCTTGCTGGGCTTTACCGCCATCCTCGGGGCACTCATCAGCCTGCCGGCCATCGACCTGGTCTGGTACCGCATGCTGATGGCATTCGTTGGGCTGTGGCTGTTCTTTTTATTGAGAAAGATTCCCTTCCGCCTACGATTCAGGCAGATACTCCCCTTGCTGGGGATTGGCATCGTGGTCGCCCTGCACTGGATCACCTTTTTTCATGCCATTAAACTATCCAATGTGTCTGTCACCCTGGGCGTGTTTGCCAGCACCACCCTGTTTACCAGCTTTATAGAGCCGCTGACACAAAGAAGGCGGATATTCTGGGTGGAGGTGTTCATCGGCCTGGTGATCATGGGTGGGATCTACCTCATATTCCAGTATGAGTTTCAGTACATGGAAGGCATCCTGTATGCCCTGTTATCGGCCCTGCTCAACGGCCTTTTCGTGGTGCTTAACCGGAACATCAGCCTGCGCCATCATCCCAGTGTCATCAGCTTTTATGAAATGATCGGCGGATTCCTGGCCATCAGCCTGTACCTGGTGGCCAGGAGCGATCTGGACGCCTCTTTCTTCCAGGTTTCAGCCAGCGACCTGTTTTACCTGCTCCTGCTGGGCTTTGTCTGTACAGCCTACGCCTTTACAGCCATTGTGGATGTGATGAAGCTGCTCAGCGCTTTCACCGTGGTGCTGGCGGTTAACCTGGAACCGGTGTATGGCATCATCATGGCCCACTTTTTCTTTCCCGAGGCCGAACGGATGTCGGCCGGCTTTTACCTGGGTACGCTGGTGATACTCAGCTCGGTTTTTGCCTATCCGTTCCTGAAGCGGCGTTTCGGACGTAAGGAATAGTACCCGGATCATTTCCAGCCTGGCTCGGGATGGCTCAACAAAGCATGCAGTCATTTGTTTATATAAAGGATTGAATAACCAACCCTTTGTTTTACCATTAAACATCGAATCCCATGAAAAGATACCATAGCTCCATGCTTACCACCATTCTGATGGCTTTTTTACTCATGAATACGGGTGCCGTCAAGGCCACTGAGCCTGCTTTCACCAGCTTGCACGACTTTGTTGTGGAGGACATTTACGGGGATGAATTTGACCTGGCACAGCTGGCAGGGAAGAAGGTGATGGTGGTCAATACTGCATCGCGTTGCGGACTCACCCCCCAGTACGAGGAGCTGGAGCTGCTCTACCGCACTTACAGCGAATATGGCTTTGTGATTATCGGCTTTCCAGCCAACAACTTCATGAACCAGGAGCCTGGCACCAACGAGGAGATCATCGCCTTTTGCGAGGAAAATTATGGCGTGACCTTTCCCATGATGTCGAAGGTGTCGGTCAAGGGCAATGACATCGCGCCTGTTTATGAGTGGCTCACAAAAAAGGAACTGAACGGTAAGATGGACTCAAGGATCACCTGGAATTTTCAGAAGTTCCTGCTGGATGAGGCGGGGCAGTTGGTGGATGTGCTTTCTCCCCGCCAGAGTCCGATGTCGGACGAGGTGGTGCAGTGGATCACCGCATCCAGGTGACGGCTCCGGCCCTTATGCGTCGATATTGGCGTATTTTGCGTTGCGCTCGATGAATTCGCGCCGTGGCGGCACTTCATCGCCCATGAGCATGGAGAAGGTCCGGTTGGCCTCTGCAGCGTTCTCGATGTCCACTTGCCGCAGCTTGCGGAATTCAGGGTTCATGGTTGTATCCCATAGCTGTTCGGCATTCATTTCACCCAGACCTTTGTAACGCTGGATATGGATGCCACTCTCCTTTCCGTTTTGGGAGAATTCACTGACGGTGAGTTTTCTTTCCTCCTCGGTCCACGCATAGCGTTCCTCTTTTCCTTTGCGTATGAGGTAGAAGGGGGGCGTGGCAATATAAATGTAGCCCAGCTCTATCATCTCTTTCATGTAGCGGAAGAAGAAGGTCAGGATCAGGGTGGCGATGTGACTGCCGTCCACATCGGCATCGGTCATGATGATCACTTTGTGGTAGCGAAGCCTTTCGATGTTGAGCGCCTTGCTGTCCTCTTCGGTGCCCACTGAGAGTCCCAGGGCAGTGAAGATGGTCCGTATCTCTTCGTTGTCGAAAATCTTGTGGGGCATGGCTTTTTCCACGTTAAGGATTTTCCCCCTGAGTGGCAATATGGCCTGGAAGCGCCTGTCCCGCCCCTGCTTGGCGGTGCCGCCGGCCGAATCACCCTCCACAAGGAAGATCTCACACTTGGCAGGATCATTTTCGGAACAATCCGACAGCTTGCCGGGGAGCCCGGTGTTGCTCAGGACATTTTTCCGCTGCACCAGCTCACGGGCTTTCCTGGCTGCATGCCGGGCCGTGGCGGCCAGGATCACTTTGTTGACGATCGCTTTGGCGTCGCGGGGGTTCTCCTCCAGGTAGTGGGTAAGCATTTCACTGACGGCCTGGTCAACGGCCCCCATCACCTCCGAGTTGCCCAGCTTGGTCTTGGTCTGGCCTTCAAACTGCGGTTCGGCCACCTTGACCGATATGACGGCGGTGAGTCCCTCACGGAAATCATCGCCATTGATCTCGAACTTCAGCTTGGCCAGCATGCCTGACTTCTCTGCATAAGATTTCAGGGTGCGGGTCAGCGCCCTTCGAAAGCCGGCCAGGTGAGTACCTCCTTCTATGGTGTTGATGTTGTTGACGTAAGCCTGCACATTCTCGGTGAATGAGGCGTTATACTGCATGGCCACCTCCACGGGGATGCCCGTTTTCTCGGAATACATGCAAATGGGCTTCTCAACCAGTTTCTCCCGCGTGTCATCCAGGTATTCCACAAATTCAGGCAGCCCCCTTTCCGACAGGTATACATCCTTAAGGGCCTGCCCATTCTCGTCACGCTGGCGCATGTCGGTGAGGGTCAGCTGCACCCCCTTGTTCAGGAAAGATAACTCCCTGAGCCTGTTGGTGAGTATCTCATAGTTGAACAGGGTGGTCTGGAAAATGGATTTGTCCGGCGTAAAGCTGACCCTGGTGCCACGTAAATTGGTGGTGCCCGTCTGCTTCACCGGGTACTGGGGCGCACCCTGCTTGTATTCCTGCACATGGACCGCTCCGTTGCGGTGCACCTCCACCAGCATGTGCTCAGACAGCGCGTTGACGCAGCTGACGCCCACCCCGTGGAGGCCACCCGATACCTTGTAGGTGTCCTTGTCAAACTTCCCGCCGGCATGCAAAACGGTCATCACCACCTCCAGCGCGCTCCTGCCTTCCTTCTCATGAATGTCGACGGGAATGCCCCGGCCATTATCAATGACCGTCACGCTGCCGTCCTCATTGATCACCACATCGATCTGGTCGCAATAGCCACCCATGGCCTCATCGATTGAGTTGTCCAGCACTTCGTACACCAGGTGGTGCAAGCCCTTGTTGCTTACATCACCGATGTACATGGCAGGCCTTTTCCTGACCGCTTCAAGGCCCTCCAGTACCTGGATGCTGGTGGCATCGTAATTGATTTTTTCCATGTCTGCTGGCTTCAGGGGTGCCTTCATAGTCTCCTCATTTTGATAAGGGGCAAAGGTAAGGGTTTTCGACGACTTTTCCTACAAAAAAATCGTACAA
This sequence comes from Bacteroidales bacterium, assembly GCA_007120675.1. Lineage (GTDB taxonomy): Bacteria > Bacteroidota > Bacteroidia > Bacteroidales > UBA7960 > PUPG01. The sequence continues at coordinate 16,657 of SKNE01000097.1, read as the reverse complement.
AAAATAGGCAGTAAAACGCTGGACAACAAGGTGTTAAAAAGCAAAGGAGGCACCCCCCATGAAACCAAATCCCTGCTGGGGATAATGGAGCCATTTTTCGTATGGGTCGTTGGCTATATTGGTAAAATTCAGGAAAACGGAGAGCCTTTTCGTATAGCGGTATTCGATGCCCAGGTTGGCGTCCACGTAAAAGTCGTGCAGCTTATGTTGTTGCGGGGCTACGGGAATTACAAAGCTTTCGTATACAGCGCCATAGCTCTTGCCGCGACCATAAAGATCGGCTGTCAGGATGATCTTATCCTGGATATTGTAGCTGGCGTTGAGCGAAAGCAGGAGTCCGGGCTGATGCCAAGCCCTTTCCTGCTCACCCATGCTGTAGTCGTACCAGTCGCCACGCAGGCGCAGCTTGAAGCGCTGGCCCCATCGTGAGGAGAGCTGAGCCTGTGCGTGCATGATGCTGATGTCATCATACACCACCACGAAGGGATACAGCCAGCTCAGTCCCGGGTAGCCGACAAGGTGGCCATCATGGGCCAGCACGCGCACGAAGAAGGGGTGGTTGTCTACCTGGCTGTGGTTAAGGTGCAGGTGGTATGACAGGCGCCCGTTGAGGGATCCGTGCACCCCGCCACTGATTCTTGACCGCACGTTGGAGAAGGCCAGGGGGGGTGCGGGCATGACGAATGGATTCAGGTCGGAAAGGCTTTTCCAGGACACCCTTTCCACTCCCCCCGATATGTCGAGCGTTGCCGTGAGCCTTTCAGGGAGTACGTCCACCTTCACACCGGCCAGCGGATGGGCCCTCAGGCTGAAGTCGCCCTGGTCGTTTTCAAACGCCACGTGGCCCCCAAGGTAAAATGTCAGCCTGTCAAAATAGGAGTGTACGCGGGGACTGAGTGTGTAGACCCCGGTATGGGCAGTATCCAGCACATGCCTGTTATAGTAGTGCGATGCTTCCAGCCCCAGTTCCAGGTATTGTTTCCTCGCCAGGCCGAAAGGGTCCATTCCTGTTTCGCGGCCAATATGACCTGTCAGTTCGAACTGGTGTTCGTGGCTGTTGTACCTGTCGCTGAGCCAGTGGTGCCGAAGCCGGATCTCATGAACGATACTGGTTGAATCGCTGTGGTGGCTGCCATGGGCCAGGTGGCTTGACAGCAGCTCGTAGCGCTGCCTGATATCGCTGGCCGAAGGGGGGATGACGGGCATTGGGTTCTTTGGATCATTGCCGGCATCACCCGGTGGGAAAGGCAGGCCATAATAGTGCACCACATGCCTGTTGTAGAGGATGCCACCGCTCAGTGCGTGATGACCATAGTAGCGCGTGGCATGCAGTCCGGCTTTGTTTTGGCTGAACACGCTGTGGGGGATTCCCTGGACCTCCTCCCCGGAGCTGATGTGCCTGAGGTGTATTCCGTAGGAGTAGTCTCCCGACCTCAGGGAGTTGTAAAAACCCTCAAAATATGGTGTCTGATAATTGCCGAACCCCCCTTTCACCAGACCCGGATACAGGCGGGTCAGCGGTTCCCCGCGCATGCGCGCCGGTGTGATGGGCTCCAGCTCGTAGCGCGTGTGAATCATCCGCGGACTGATTCGGTAATCAAAATCGATCTGCACCCGTGCGGTGTCTTCGATGCTGGGATTCATATTGATCTTGAATGCATCGGAGATACTGGGCTCATAGGGTGCAATAACCTGTATCTCATCAATATCCAATGGCCTTTGCCCCTGGATATTACCGGGCAGGATGATGCAGGCGACCATGGCCGCCAGGATCAAAACCAAGCTGTTTGTATTCATATGCTGAGACATTTCCAGTATTTCCTGTTCTTCCTTTTTCTTACAACGACGATTCATTGTGCAGACCGGGCAGGCCTAGTTGTTTTCTTCCAGGTCTATCTCGATGCCGTCATCGGCGTGCTCCTGCTCCCTTTCTTCTTCCTGTTCGGCAATGAAAGCCAGCCTTTTCCTGGCTTCCTCGCGCATCTCTTCCCCTTCATAATTCTCGATGATGCTTTCGAGGGTGTGCGTGGCCTGGAAGAAATTTCCCGTTTCGATGTATACATCGGCCAGCAGGATGAATATTCTTGCCAGCCAGTATTCATAGGGGGCCAGCTTGTTGATGTAGTCGAAGACCTGTTCTTCGGTCTGCTGGTAATCTCCCGCCCTGAAGCTTATGAGGGCCAGGTGGTACATGGCCTCTGCCGCGCGCCTGTTTTCGGCGATCCGGATCACCCTGCCGAGGGAGGAACTGGCCAGTCCGGTATCCTGGAGCATCAGGGCTGACAAGCCTTTTACCAGGTGGGCCTCCTGCTCCTCATCCTGCGACAGCTTATCCATTTCCAGCACCTGTCCCGCCGCATCCAGGGCTTGCTGGTAGCGTTCAAGCTGGTGGTAGCATCGCATCTTGCCAAGGCGGGCCACCAGCAGGTTGTTCCGCACTGCCGCCACCTCTTCCAGCTGTGTGAACAGCGCCAGTGCCTCTGTGTAACTGCCCATGCTGAACTGGATTCCCGAGGCCCGGAGCAGGGCGTTTTCCAGGAACTTTGACCGGGGCCTCTGAATCACGTAAAGGTAGCCCTGAAGTGCCTGTCTGTGCTCATTGGCCCGGAAAAGGCATTCTGAGCGGTAAAAATGGGCGTTGACGGTAAAGATGCCGGAGGGAAACCTGTCCAGGTAGTTGTTAAAGCTCTGCACGGCATTGTCGCACTCCCCGCGCATATAGCGGCTTTCTGCCGCCTGGTAGACCAGTGAGTCTTCCTGGGCCTGGGTGATGTCTGCCACACCCAGCTTTTCGGTGAATCGGACAAATTCATCCACCCGGTCCAGGTTAACATGGATGATGCGCATGGCTGCCAGGGCCTCTTCAGCCTGGGATGTGCCCGGGTACTCCCTGGCCACGTCCCTGAATATGGCCAGGGCCTGCTCATCTTCGTTTTCATTGTAGTGTATCAGGCCTGTCTTCAGCTTGGCGCTTTGGGTATAGGGGCTGTTCGGGTGCTGCCTGATCAGCTGGTCGAAGTATTGTAATGCCCGGACGTTGTTGTTCAGCAGCAGCCAGGTGTTGGCAATCTCGTAACGGCTGTCGTCGATAAAGGAGGAACGCGGGTGGTTACGGAGAAGCCCTTCAAGGGTGGCGATCTTTTGCTCATATCGTCCGGTGATGCCCTGCACCAGTCCGGTTTGGAAGATGGCATAGTCGGTGTCAATGACATTCATCCGGATCGCCCTGTTGTAATACTCCAGGGCATTGGGGTATTCCTTGCTGATGAAGTAGGAGTCAGCTATCCGGAGGATGGCATCATTGACCACCCGCGGGTCCTGGTCCGGTGCAGCGATGAACCGCCTGAACGGCGGGATGGCTTTTTGATGGTCCCTCTTCTTGAAGTGGGCATAGCCTATGCTGTAGTTGGCCTGGTTGAAAAAGGGGAGGGAGAAGGCACCGGGGGTCACCAGGAAACGCTCGTGGGCAGCGATGGCTTCATCGTATTGTCCCCGGCGATAATGGGCTTCGCCAATCCAGAACAGGGCGGAGGCCGCCAGCTGGCGGCTTTCGGGGTGTTGCATGGACAGCCTGAAGTGCTCTTCGGCAGCCTGGAAATCCCCATTGTTAAACAGCTCCACGCCCCGAAAATAGGACACCCTCTGGTGGGCTTCGCGGAGCCTGGGGGTGTTGAGGGGGATCTCATTGAGTGAGGCCAGGGCATCTTTGTAATTGCGCGTCGTCATGTAAAGGTCCACCAGGTAAGTGAAGGCTTCTTCGGTACGCGGCGAGCCGGGGTATTCCCTGATGTACCTCTGGAAAGAGAGGATGGCTTCGTTGTGCGGGTCGTAGGAGAGCTCCAGGGAGAGCAGCGCATAATTAAACAGCGACTCCCTGGCCAGTTCCTCTGAAAAGCTGTGCTGGTAGGCTTGCATGAAGGCGTTTCGGGCAAATCGCTTCCGGTCTGTTTCGATGTAGGCGGAAGCCAGGTGAAAGTAGGCGTTCTGGCCCATTTCATCCTCACTCCCTGTGGCCCTTTCCAGGTGGGGGATCGCTTCTTCAAAGCGCCCCGACATGTACAGGGCAAATCCGAGCTGGTAATGGTCTTCCCTGCCGGTACCCCTTCTGCTTCGGCTGATGTGGTCCTGGAGGTAGGGCACCGCCTGCTCGTATTGATTTTTTTGGAGGTGGGCTTCACCAATGATCCTGGCAATTTCAGGGGCTCGCAGGGGGGTGGCTGTCTCCAGCAGGGCAGGGGCCTGTCCGAGCAGGGCGTCGTATTGTTCCCGGAGGTAGTAAATGTGTACGATGTAGTAGGGGACAACCGGACCGAAGTGCCTGTCGTCGGTGAGCCGCGTGAACCGGCTCATGGCTGTTTCGTAATCGCCCGTCAGGTAAGCGACGTGGCCGTGGTAGTAGGAGGCGGGACCGTAGTAGGGTGACGCCGGGTCACTGATCTGGCTGAACAATTGCGCCGCTGTGGCATAGGATTCGGTCATGAAATGGCTGTAGCCCTTCTTAAACACAAATTCAGTGCGCCTGTCCATGTCCACATCCCCGGGTCTCAGCCTGCCGTACCACGCAACAGCCCCTTCATAATCGCGCTGTCTGTAGAGGACGTTGCCCAGGTGGAACCACGCCATGCGCTGGCCAAAATGACCAGGGTGCCTGTGAAGGAAGGTCTTCAGCAGGTGTTCCGCATCCGCGTTGAACAGTTCAGCTGCACAGATCGCCGCAAAGAGGCTGGCGTTGGCATGGAGCTGGTCTCCGGGGTCATTGACCTGGTCTGCCGTTTGCAGGAAAAGCTGCTTTGCCGCCCCGTACTTCTCCTTGTTGAACAAATCCATGGCCTGGCGGTAGATGGCTTCAGGCTCCCGGTAAATGGCTGTTTGCTGGGCCAGGGCGCCTGTCGTCATCAGCAACAGTCCCAGCAGGCTCAGTAGAAAGGTTTTCTTTGTCATATGTGTTGACCGTAAGAAAATACAAAAATGGGGCAGGTTTGTAAGCCGGATTCTGTGACCCCCGCAGAGCGGGAGCCTCCTGTCATTTGTCTGGGCTGGCACTCACGCGACAGCTCTAACGGCCTACCCTCCGGGATCGGGCGAGCAACCCTCAGTCCCCGGTTTATTTGGCCTTTCAACGCATAAGGTTTACCCCCTCAGACGGTCACCCGCCTGAGTCGTGGGCTCTTACCCCACGTTTTCACCCTTACCGGATTGGGATCGCCAGTCCGGCGGTTATTTTCTGTGGCACTTTCTCTCGGCCTGCCTGGGCAGGCCGGCTTCCTGTTAGGAAGTATGCTGCTCTGTGTTGTCCGGACTTTCCTCATCCTGCCCGGGGGCAGAACGCGACAGGACAACCTGCCCCTTATTCCATTTGATGCACTGCCACCAGGAGCGCTTTCTGGTGCAGGGCATGAGAAAAAGCGAAGCTCTCCTCCTTATAAATTTTCATCGGTTTGAAGGCGATGTGTGAGGAGAGCGGGGGAGGCACTTCGGTCTTGCCTTCCCTGAAAAAGATCGATTGCAGCAGTGCGTGATTCCAGTCCTCTATTTCGCTTCGCTCCACCTTGCCCAGGTGGTACTTTTCGCTGGGGTCCAGCACAGCCAATGCATGTCCCCTGAAATGTCCCGACTTATTCAGGAAAAGGGAAAAAGCCACATGGAAGGCTGTGTGATTCAGGATATAAAAATCCATGGCACTGGCCAGGACCTGGTCCTGGTTGCGTGGCACCATGGCCAGGTAGATCCCCGAAGGCATCTGACCGGTCTGATGCGCCTCAATATTCAGCCGGCTTTGCTTTTGCAGGCTGCTCCTGATGTTTGTTCTGTGGTGGATGGCTCGTTGCTCCTCAATCTCATCCGCATCCACGTCCCTGATCAGGTCGCCGATGGCGCAGGGGATCTCAAAACCATCTTCGATGGACACATGCACGATGTGCTCATCAATCACACGTGTTACCACCCCTCCCCCCTTTTCGTTCAAAAACAGTACCCTGTCACCCTCCTTATACTTCATGCCGCCTCGCTTTATTCGCTTGTATAACGGTGAAAGCGCCCTTTTATTTATCCACCGCAAATAATGTGCAAAAATAATAGAAATCACACTAATATATTATCTGCTCACAGCGTTGTGTATATATTGCCCTTATTACTAACTTTGTCTGGTCCGCTTCCTTATCAATCGGCTATATGCAGGGGAAATTCGTAAAAAACCTGGCCTTACTGCTGGTCCTGAACCTGATGATCAAGCCCTTCTGGATTCTTGGGATCGACCGGACGGTTCAGAATACCGTGGGTGCCGGTGAGTACGGATTCTATTTTGCCGTGTTCAACTTCTCCTTTCTTTTCAACATCCTGCTTGATCTGGGCATCACCAACTTCAACAACAAAAACATTGCGCAAAACAAGCAGCTGCTCACCAAGCACCTGTCAAATTTACTGGTTCTTAAGCTGCTCCTTTTTGTTCTCTACCTGGTTATCACCTTTGCTTCGGCCTACCTGATCGACTATTCCAGGGAGCAGATCCGCATACTGTATTTCCTTGCCTTCAACCAGTTTCTTCTGAGCTTCATCCTTTACCTGCGATCAAACCTGGGCGGCCTGCACCTGTTCCGCACCGACAGCCTGATCTCGGTGCTGGACCGCTCGCTGATGATCGTCATTTGCGGGGTGTTGATCTGGGGCAATGTGGTGGAGGAGTTCAAGATCCAATATTACATTTACGCCCAGACTGCCGGTTACGCCATTACGGCCATGATCACTTTCATCCTGGTTATTCAACACGCACAGAGGGCATTGTTTCGTTTGAACTGGAACCTCCCCTTCCTGATGGCCATCGTCAGGCAGAGCTTTCCTTTTGCCATACTGGTTCTGCTGATGACCTTTTACAACCGCATCGACAGTGTCATGCTGGAGCGCTTGCTGGACGACGGAGCCCGGTTTAGCGGGATCTACGCCTCGGCTTACCGTTTGCTGGATGCCACCAATATGATCGCCTACCTGTTTGCCGTGCTGCTGCTGCCCATTTTTGCCCGGATGATCAAGCAGGGACAGTCCATCGAAGAGCTGGTAAAGCTGGGCTATACCCTGATCATCACCCCAGCCATTATCATCGGGCTGGCTGCCTTTTTCTATGCGGGGCCGGTCATGGAGATACTCTATCCCACCTATCCCGGGGAAACGCTGATGGCTTACGAATACCGGATGGCTGAGTCGAGCAGGGTCTTTGCCCTGCTCATGGCCTGTTTCATGGCCACATCCACAACCTATATTTTTGGCACCCTGCTGACGGCCAACGGAAGCCTGAAACACTTGAACCTGATTGCCTTTTCAGGGATGATTTTGAATGTGGGCCTCAACTTCCTGCTGATACCCGTTTACCAGGCCACTGGCTCGGCTGTGGCCAGTTTGTTCACACAGATGCTCGTGGCCGTCGTCCAGGTGCTTGCAGTGCGCAGGATCTTCAGGCTGCGGACCAACGCCCGATTTTTGCTCAGGCTGCTGGTGTTTTTTGGCACCATGCTTGCCATTGGCTCGCTGTCGCAGGCGCTGCCTTTTTCCTGGAAGATCAACCTGTTGCTCATGGCCCTTGCGGGGATAGCCCTGGCCATGGTGATCAGGTTAATCAGCCTGCAGCATATTTACCAGCTGATGCGTTATGGAGAAGCTTGACAATTGCTTATTTTTCATTATTTTTGGCGCCATTTTTCAATAAGCGCGCCCGTGGGGCGTTAATCATTCAGCAAAAGGATTTTTCCCGGCATTCAACCAGGGCCATTAACGAGACAAAACATCATGGAGCAAAAGGACCAGGTATTTGATTCCACCAATGTATTCATCTTTTTCATCCGCTGGTGGAAGCATTTGTTCATTGTGTGCGCAGTGGCAGCCATTGCGGCGGCCATCTTCAGCGGACCGCGCTTTATCACCCCCAAATTTCAGTCTACGGTGACCATGTTCCCCGCCACGGGGGGCAGCCTCTCGCGGGCGGTACTGTCAGGCGGCGTGGCCCGCCAGGATTTTCTTGAATACGGTGACGTGGAAGACGCGGAGCGGCTGCTGCAGGTGCTGGAGTCGGGCAATATACGGGACCGCATCGTGCAACGCTTTGACCTGTTGGCGCACTATGAGATTGCAGAGGATGCGCCATACCGCCACACCACGCTGACGGAGATGTATCGCGGCAACATCTCTTTTCGCCGCACCCAGTACGGGGCCATCGAGATCAATGTGCGTGACGCAGATCCGGCCATGGCCGCCGCCATCGCCAATGAGCTGGCGGCACTGGCCGATACGGTGCAAAATGAGCTACGGCATGAAAGGGCGTCGCTGGCCTATGAGGTTGCCCGCAATCAGTATCATACCTTGCGGCAACAGGTGAAAGAGGCGGAAGATTCGCTTCGGCTGATCATGGCCATGGGCGTGTTTGACCTGGAGGCCCAGTCGGGCATGCTCACCAAACAGCTGGCCAAAGACCTGTCAGCCAGTCACGCCGAGGGAGTTCAAAGCATCGAGGAACGGCTGGCCTTGCTGGGAGAATATGGTGGGGCCTATGTGTTCCATACCGCTTACCTGTCTAACGTCAGTGAGCACCTGATCATGATACAGCGCAGGTACCATGAAGCCAAATCTGACCTGGAAAGCTTCCTGCCATTCAAGTTCATCCTGGACAGTGCCTTTGAGGCCGAGCGGAAAGTATATCCCATCCGCTGGCTGATCGTGTTCCTATCCACTTTTGCCGCAGGCTTCATGGGGGTGATGGTCATCATGGTCTATGAGAACCTCCAGTCCAAGGGCATCATCAGGCAAAAAACACCCAAAACATCCTCCTGATCCGGTGGTGAGAAACGAACAATTGCTGTGGTTCTACGGTGGCAGCCTCATCTTTGCTGCACTGAACCTCCTGTTTATCCTGCAGGAGGTTTACTGGTTGATGGCCCTGCCACTGGCCATGGGGATCATGCTGCTGTTTTTCTTTTCACTGGACAAGCTGATCCTTTTGCTTGTCCTGCTTACCCCTTTTTCCATCAAGTTCCGTTATCCTGAACTGGGTTTTACAGTGGATATGCCCATTGAGCCGGTGGTGGTGGCCATCATGGGACTGTTTTTCTTCCGGCTTTTGTATGAAAGAAGCTACGACTGGCGTGTGCTGAGGCATCCCGTGACCATCATCCTCCTGCTGCAACTGACCTGGATGTTTGTCACCTCCGTGACCAGCGAGATCCCCCTGGTATCATTCAAGTATTTTGTTTCCAGGCTCTGGTTTGTAACCACTTTCTTTTTCCTGGGGATCTATCTGTTCAGGGAGCCCAAAAACATGCGGCGTTTCATGTGGCTTTTTGGATCATCCCTGGCCGTGGTGGTCCTGTTGGTGACCTACAAGCACTCCGGGGTGGGTTTTATCCGGGATATGGGCTACTGGGCGGCCAGGCCGTTTTTCAATGACCACACCCATTATGCCGCTGTACTGGCCCTGGTGGCGCCATTCTTTGCCATCATGGCATTCAACCGCAGCGACAGCTTACTAAGGCGGCGCATGGCCATCATCTTCTTTGTGATTTTCTGTGCAGGGATACTGTTCAGCTACAGCCGTGCCGCCTGGTTGAGCATCATGGTGGCCGCGGCGGGTCTGCTCATCCTTGCCTTTCGCATCAGGTTCCGGCTCATCGTGGCAGGCCTGGTGCTGGTGCTGGGTGGTCTCTACGTCTTCCAGACAGAGATCATCATGCGACTGGAGCGCAACCAGCAGGAGTCCTCAGGCGATTTTGGCGAACACCTGCGTTCCATCTCCAACATCACCTCCGATGCATCCAACCTTGAACGCATCAACCGCTGGCGGTCGGCTTACCGCATGTACCAGGAGAGACCGGTGCTGGGCTGGGGTCCGGGGACCTATCAGTTTGTCTACGCCCCATTCCAGCGATACGAAGATTATACCATCATCACCACCCACTTCGGAGACCTGGGCAATGCACACAGCGAGTACATCGGGCCCCTCTCCGAAAGCGGCCTGCCCGGCATGCTGAGCATGGTGGCCCTCAGCCTGGCCGTCCTGGCCACGGGGGTGAAACTGTACAAAAAAGCCCCCACGAGAGAGATGCGGCTGATGGCCCTTGGGATCTCCCTTGGCTTCATCACCTATTTCACCCACGGACTGTTGAACAACTTCCTGGATACAGACAAGGCGTCCGTCCCCTTCTGGGGTATGATGGCCATCCTGGTGGCCATGGATGTGTTTTATGAAAAAGAGGGGGCGAAACCCGCTGAACCGGCGCCCGAAAGCCGATTAAAAGATCTCGCTTAACACCTGGTAGGACTGCAGACGCTCCCGTTGGTCATAAATCTCGGTTCTTACCACACCCACTTCCCTTGCATGGTATTCCACCGTTTGTGTGTTTGTGCGTATGGGAATCCCCATGGCCCTCATCTCAATATGGGTGTTGTATACTATGCGGTATGCTTCAAAGGTTCCCGCTGGCACGGTGATATTTTCCCTTGCGGTAACTTGTCTGTCAGTAATCTGCATTGTCATCTCGGCCACCTGCATCCCGGAACTGCGCACGCTGATATCCAGGGTGGCATCGGGCAGGCTTTGACCCACCGACAGCTCCGATGGAATCATCATCTCACCACCTTCAAAAACCATCTCCATCCCCTCGTAGGCCTCCAGCATGGCCTGGTCCATCAGTGACTGAAGGTCGAGCTGAAGTACATCGCCGTGGCAAATGATTCCGAAGGTGCCTTCATGCTGCAGTCTGTTGCGGCGATCGAAATGCTTCGTTTCCATGGTGGCATGCACTTCCCCCTCTTTCGACGCCACAGAAACAATCCGTATCTCCTGCCTGTATTCCAGGCGGTCGCGCCGGTCAAAATGTTCATAGGCAATGCCTGTACCCTCCACCAGCGGGAGGTAATAGTTGCATTGTGCTTCCTGCAGCGCGGCATGGGCTGGTGGCGTCACCAGGCCTGGCACGAAAAGCAGCAAAAAAGCGATCCATCTTAGGGTATCTTTCATGGTGTCTGATCATTTAACTGGTTAATAATTCGATTGTTGACATCAATTATTGTCCCTTGCCGGCCTCTCGGGCCGTCAATATAGACTAAATAAAAACAAAAATAAACCATTTTAGGCAAACCGGAAAGGCCCGGAGCGAATTATTGACTGGTCATTTGCACGCCATGGCGCCTTGAAGTGAGCGTTCGCCCCGCTTTTCCCAGTTTCATTGATTTATGCTACTTTTGGGCAAAAAACCATGGTTCAACAATATTCGCTCACGCTGCCGGCTTATTCGCGGGGGTTTCACCTCATCAGTCACCATGTTGCGCAGGCTTTGGACAAGCTGCCTGATACCGGCATGATCAACATTTTCCTGCATCACACATCGGCTGCCTTGCTGATCAACGAGAATGCAGACCCATCGGTCCGCATCGACCTGGATAGCAGTTATGATCACCTGGTGCCTGAGCGCATGCCGTTTTACACCCACACCATGGAGGGTGATGATGACATGCCGGCCCATGTCAAGTCGGCACTGACCGGTGTATCGCTTACGGTACCCATTCAGTCGGGGCGTATGGCCCTGGGTACGTGGCAGGGGATCTTCCTGGCGGAGTTTCGTGACCGCGGGGGGCGGCGCAGGCTTACCCTCACGGTCTATGGAGAGTGACGCGGTCGCGACCATGGTGGCCGCCGGGGGATGGACAGCTTACCTTAATTTCCTGGTTTTCAGTCGAAGGGAGTTCAGCACGACGATCACGTCGGATACGGCCATGGCAAAGGCTGCCACAATGGGTGTCAGCAGTCCGACCATGGCCAGCGGGATGGCCGACACATTGTAGAAGAAGGCCCAGAAGAGGTTCTCTTTCACCGTGCGCAGGGTGGTTCGGGTGGCGCCAAAGGCTTTGGCCAGCAGCGACAGGTCACCCTTGAGCAGGACCACATCGGCCGACTTGACCGCTACCTGGGTGGCATCGCTCATGCTGACGCCCACATAGGCTTTGGCCAGGGCAGGGGCGTCATTGATGCCATCGCCCACCATGGCCACCCTGGCGTTTTCTGACAGCTTTTCGATCACCTCCAGTTTTTGTCCGGGCAGCTGTTCGGCATACACCTCCCCGATACCCAGTTGTGATGCCAGCGCATCGCAGCGCTCTTGCCGGTCGCCACTGAGCAAAACGCACCGCAATCCTTTTTTTTGCAGGAAGGCAATGAGCTCTGCGGCGCCCTCCTTGACCTCATCCTCCAGGTCGACCCAGGCAATGAGCTCATCGTTCATGAGCAGGTAAACGTTGTGTGAGTCGTCCCCTGTGACGTGGGCGGCCACATGGTATGAACCGGCAACGAATACATTCCCCTGTTTGTCGGTGGCCTTCACTCCAACGCCTTTATGCTCCTCCACCTGTTCAAAGCGAATCAGTCCGGCGCCCTTGAAGGAGGTCGTGATGGCTTGTGCGATGGGGTGGTTGGAGTGCTTCTCCATGCTATACAGCAGGCTGCGCACGCTCTCTTCCGACTTCCCGAAACACCTCATCTCCCTGATGCGGAATTTCCCGCTTGTGAGCGTACCGGTCTTGTCAAACACCACCGTATCGATGGCGCTGAACTTGTCGATGGCGCTGCCACCCTTGATCAGTATCCCACTCTTTGCCGACCGGCCCAGTCCAACCACCACTGCAGTGGGGATGGCCAGTCCGAGGGCACAGGGGCAGGCAATCACCAGTACGGCGATGCCGCGCATGAGTGAGTCACGGAATGGCAGGTCGGTGCCCAGCGACCAATACAAAAGGGTGAGAATGGCCAGCACGACCACTGTCGGAACGAAAATGCGACTGATCTTATCGGCCAGGTTTTGAAGGCTGGGCTTGTCCTTTTGGGCTTCCCTGACCATGGTGATGATTTGCGAGAGGACGGTGTCTTTGCCGGTGGCGGTGGCCTTGACCCGCAGGCTGCCAGACAGCAATATGGTGCCACCCACCACCTTGTCGCCCTTTTTTTTGTCCACCGGGAGGCTTTCCCCTGAGATGAGGCTTTCGTCCAGGCTGCCTGTCCCCCAGTATATCTCACCATCAACCGGCACCTTATCGCCACTGTTTACCAGGACGCGTTCGCCTGTTTCCACCAATGCCGCATCCACCTCCTCCACCGTTTCACCACCCTCGTGGATCTCCGTGATCAGCCGCTTTGCGGTGTTTTTCTGCAGGCGCACCAGGTCGTCAATGGCTGAGGTGGTTTTCCTGACCGAGCGGTATTCAAGCATATTGCCAAGCAGGACGATGGATATGATGCTGGCGGAGGTTTCATAGAACATGTAATCGTGTCCCAGTCCGTATACCGTGCCTATGAGGCTGTAGACGAAGGCGGCCGTGCTGCCAAGAAAGATGAGGACGTCCATGTTGGTGACCCCTGAACGCAGACTGAACCAGGCGCTGCGGCCAAAATGGAAAAAGCCCGTGATGAAGACCGGGATTGTAAGGGCCAGCTGAAACAGGTCATTATGGAGTATGTCAATGGGGATGAACATGGACAGGATCAGCGGAACGGTGAAGATGGCCGTAAACCAGAACTTCTTCTCGATGGGTGCCATCCCCTTGCGACGGCCGTAACCATTCCCATTACCGGTCTCCAGCACCTTGTATCCGAGGGATTCGATCCTTTTTTCCGCCAGGGGCAATTGGTTGCTGTCGCCCATCTCAAAACTCACTTCTCCCGTGGTGAAGTCGGCCATCACCTGGTGAAAGCCCTCCTTTTCCAGGGTACGCTGAATCCCCAGGGCACAATTGGTACAGCTCATCCCTTCTACCTTGAAGGTGACTGACTGAAAGATATGGTCGGACATAAATGGAACGGCGTGTTGTTAAAATGCGTTTACCCATTTAAACAACGGCCTCAGTGGAATGTTTAGGCAGGGACTGGCCCTGGCCCGGGGCTTCCCCCGCTGCCGGGGGGGCAAAGCTGTATCAGTGGCCGGCAGGTCAGGCGTTCATCGACATGAGGAACTCTTCATTGTCCCTCGTATGGCGAATCTTGTCCATGAGAAACTCCATGGCCTCCATGGCGGTCATGTCGGCGATGAACTTGCGAAGCACCCAGATACGGTTCATGATATCCCTGTTCAGCAAGAGGTCTTCACGCCGCGTGCCCGATGCCACGATGTCGATGGAGGGGAATATGCGCTTGTTGGAGAGCCGGCGGTCAAGCTGGAGCTCCATATTGCCCGTTCCCTTAAACTCCTCAAAGATCACTTCGTCCATTTTGGATCCGGTGTCGATCAGGGCGGTGGCAATGATGGACAGGGAGCCGCCATTTTCGATGTTCCTTGCTGCGCCAAAGAAGCGTTTGGGCTTATGCAGGGCGTTGGCGTCAACGCCTCCCGACAGCACCTTTCCGGATGCGGGCGACACCGTGTTAAAGGCCCGGGCCAGGCGGGTGATACTGTCCAGCAGGATGACCACATCGTGGCCGCATTCAACCATCCGTTTGGCTTTCTCCAGCACGATGTTGGAGACTTTCACATGACGTTCGGCGGGCTCGTCAAAGGTGGAGGAGATCACCTCTCCCTTCACGTTCCTTGCCATTTCGGTTACCTCTTCAGGCCTTTCGTCAATAAGCAGCACAATCAGGTAAACTTCCGGGTGGTTGGCTGCAATGGCATTGGCTATCTCCTGCAGCAGTATGGTCTTACCGGTTTTGGGCTGGGCAACAATGAGTCCTCGCTGCCCTTTTCCGATGGGGGCGAACATGTCAATGATGCGGGTCGAGAGGGTTTCCCCATGATGTCCAGTGATGCGGAACTTCTCGTCGGGGAAGAGGGGTGTCAGGAAATCAAAGGGCACGCGGTCACGCACTTCGGCGGGCACCCGGCCATTGATCTTTTCCACCTTGATCAGGGGAAAGTACTTCTCGTTCTCTTTGGGCGGGCGGATGCCACCGGTCACCGTATCGCCCGTTTTGAGGCCAAAGAGCTTGATCTGGCTTTGCGACACGTAGATGTCGTCGGGCGAGTTCAGGTAATTGTAGTCGGATGAGCGCAGGAAGCCGTAACCGTCGGGCATGATCTCCAACACCCCTTCGGCGATGATGATGCCGTCAAACTCGTACACGGGTTCACCCGTGCGCTTGTCAAAGGTTTTGGGGCGCTGAAATGGCTCCAGGTCCTTCCCCTTGGTCTCCTGCCAGCCGGTTTTCTGCCTGTCTCTTTGAGCGGTATCGGCAGGACTGTCAGCTGACGGTCCTTTTGTTTCCTGCTGGCGGGGTGGTGTCTCCACCGGTCTCTTCGCTTCAGGCCTTGGACCGTGTCCCTTCTCCTGCACTTTGTCTTTTCTGTCGGCCTCTCCCTTGCCGGCCGCCTCTTTGGCGCCCTTATCCACCGCTTTGTCCTGCGCCCCTTTTTCGGCAGACTCCCTGGCTTTTTTCTCCTTCTCGGCGGCCTCGGCCATGGCCTGCAGCTCTTTCTTGCTCTTGCGGCCCCGCTTTTTGGGTGTTTCCCTGGGTTTGGACGCCTTCTTGTCTTCCTGGACGGGAGGAGTGGCCTGCTTTTGCTCCTTGGTGTCAGCAGGGGCCTGCTTGGTGCTTTTTGACTGATCGGTGGCAGCTTTCGGCTGGTCCGTTGCATCCGATTTTTCGGCGACCTTGCGCTCCGTGGAGCTGCCGGCGGGAATTCGCTTACGCGGACGTCCCGGACGACGAGCGGGTTTCTTCTCAGCCTGTTGACTGCGTGGTGGAGACCTGTCGGCCTGTGGCTTAAGCGCCTGGGCGTCCAGTATCTCATATATCAGGTCCTGCTTCTTGAACGAATCAACCTTTTTGATATCCAAACCCCTGGCGATCTCTTTTAAATCAGCCAGCAGTTTACTGTTTAGTTCTACAATGTCGTACATAAATTGAAATGATTTTAATCATCAGGGAAACATCTCGCCACGCTGTGCCTGTGGGCAGAGATTAAAAAGAAAAATGGTATGGAACAGGTGTGTCTATCAAAGAAAAAATGAAATGGCGCGGCAAAGATCGGTGCAAAGATATATAATTCTTCATTAACAAAAAATATTATTCTGTCAGGGCATGGAATAGGAAGTGGGTCACTGTGGCAATTTTACGTACTTTTGCAGTAACTTATTGTGACCGCAAAAAAAAATAAACCATCATGCTGCAACGTGTACAGACCGTTTACCTGTTCATTGTCTTTATTTTCTCCCTGTTGTTTGTCAACTTGCCGCTGGCCCATTTCCCGGCTGAGTCGCTGACGCCACTGCGCATCATCACACACAGTCACTTTTTTGCCCTGGCAGACCTGGAGGGAGCCTGGCTGGGGGTCTTGTTGATCATCCTCTTTGCCCTGTCAGCCCTGCTCACCATTTACACCACCTTCCTCTACAAAAAACGGCTTCAGCAGATCAGGATAGGTAAGCTGAACATGATCCTGCATGCGGCCATGGTCCTGGCGACCTTCTTTTTCATTGACCATATCAGGTCGCAGGCCAACGACACGGACTTTTCCTATGGCGTGGCCGTATTGTTTCCCATCATATCGATGATTTTACTGCTGATGGCCAACCGGGCCATTCGCAGGGATGAGGAGCTGGTGCGTTCGGCCGACCGTTTCCGGTAGACAGGTCTTTGCCGGGGAATAATGCAGGCTAGTCCTCCATTTTTTTAATCACATAATCGGAGTTGAACAGG
>SKNE01000039.1 GCA_007120675.1 Bacteroidales bacterium | reverse complement strand
GGTCATATAAGATCAGACATTATTCACCAAGCCCAAACACACCAATTGCCATGGCCGAACTACCAGAAAATGCAATGACTGAAGAAGTATCCAGCAGCCTGGGATCCCCCTTCCTGGATGGTCTGAACCACGTTATTTCCATGTACAATGAATACGTTGGAGGCTATTTGCTGCTCATTTTGCTGGTGCCTGCCGGCATTTTCTTCGCGCTGAAATTCCGCTTCCTGCACGTGCGCAAATTCTGGCACTCCTTTGCCATTTTGAGCGGACGTTATACAAAGAAAGGCGAGTCGGGAGATGTAAACCACTTTAAAGCACTCACCACCGCCCTGTCAGCCACCGTGGGTACCGGTAACATTGTGGGCGTGGCACTGGCCATATACTGGGGTGGACCGGGCGCCATATTCTGGATGTGGGTCACCGGTTTCTTTGGCATGATGCTGAAGATGGTGGAGTGTACACTCGGACTCAAATACAGGCGCTTTAACCCCGACGGAACCGTCTCAGGAGGCCCCATGTATTATATGGAATACGGCCTCAAGGACAAGCTGGGAAAACACGCCAAAACACTGGCCATGGTTTTCGCCGCAGCTGCCGTCCTGTGTTCCATGGGAACCGGCAACATGGCACAGAGCAACTCCATGACCGATATACTGAACTCCACTTACAGCATCCCGCACTGGATCAGCGGACTGATCATCACCGGGTTTGTGCTGCTCATCGTGGTGGGCGGACTGAAACGGATCGCAGAGGTCACTTCCCGGCTGGTACCCTTCATGGCCGTTGTCTATTTCCTGGCCGCCATGCTGGTAGTTGTACTGAACATTGAAAACCTTCTGCCCACCTTTGGCATGATCGTCACCCACGCATTCACGGGTACAGCCGCTGCCGGGGGATTTGCGGGATCCATGTTCATCCTCACCCTCACCATGGGGGTCAGAAGGGGCCTTTTCTCCAATGAGGCGGGCCAGGGTTCGGCCGCCATGGCACACGCGGCCGCCAAAACCAGGTATCCCATGCGTGAAGGACTAGTGGCCAGCCTGGAGCCCTTTATCGATACCCTGTTTATTTGCACCCTCACCGCCATTGTGATCATCATGACCGGCGCCTGGTCGCACGAAAACGCCGAGGCCGGCGTATCACTCACCGTGCTGGCATTCGAGCTGGGTCTGAGCAAGATCAACCTGGGCTTTTTGGCCTCCCACATCATTGCAGTGGGACTGATGCTCTTTGCCTTCTCCACCATTATTTCCTGGTCTTACTACGGGTCCCGGGCAGCGCAGTACATGTTCGGCTTCAAGGCCATCAAAAGGTACTATTACGTCTATGCCGTGTTTGTATTTCTTGGTTCCATCTGGGGCCTTGAACTGGTGTGGAATTTCGTGGATATGGTTATCACCTTCATGACCATCCCCAACCTGATCGCCATTTTGCTGCTCACACCAGTGATGAAACGGGAGATCAGCGACTATTTCAACATGCCCGACTACCGGCAGAGGGGATAGCCGCGGGGTGCCTTGATGGTCCGGGATAGCATGATGGGCTTGCTCAGACTGATCCAAATGGATCTGCCGGGAGCGGACCGGCAATATTGGGGTCGCTTAGCAAGTTATTGTATGGATACCAAATGAACCCACAATTGACCCGCACAGCCTACATCCTGTTATCCCTTTTCCTGCTGATTCACCTCCCTGCCAGCAGCCAGGAGGAGCGCACCCCCATCGACTGGGAAGCGGGGGTGATGGCCTTTGACCGCCGAATGGGCGAGGATGTGCGACGCTTGATCGATGAGGTGGTTTTTACCCACGAAGATACCCGCATGTACTGCGACAGTGCCTACCTCTATACCCGGGACAACAGCCTGCGGGCCTTCAGCAACATCATCATCCATGTGAGCGATACAGTAACCATTTACGGCGATGAGCTCTTTTACGACGGCAACAGGCGCTGGGCAGAACTTACCGGCAACGTGCGCATGGTGGACCCCCAAATGACCCTCTATACCAATTACCTGGAATACGACCTGGAGCTGAACACGGCCAATTACTTCGATGGGGGGCGCATTGTTGACGCAGAGAATGAACTGCTCAGCCTGTGGGGCTTCTATTTTGCCGACCGGAAAGAGTTCTTTTTCCGGGATGAAGTCCTGCTGATCAATCCCGAATACACCATGGAAACCGATACGATGATGTACAATACGGCCACGGAGATTGCTTACTTTTTCGGTCCCACCACCATCGTCAGCGAGGAAAACACCATATTCTGCCGCAACGGCTGGTACGATACCCGCAACGACATTGCACGTTTCAGCCGCGACGCCTTTTTTACCAACAGGGAACAATCCATGACCGGCGACTCGGTCTTTTATGACCGCAACAGCGGATACGGGCGGGCAGTGAACAACATCCTCATCCGCGACAGCATCGAGAATGTGCTGATCACCGGACACCTGGCTGAGCATTTTGAGGAGCAGGGACTCTCTGTGGTCACCAGGGAAGCCATGATGACCATGATCGCCGACAATGACAGCCTGTTTCTGCATGCCGACACCCTGAAATCAGTTTACCTGGAAGAGTCAGACCAGCGACGCGTCTTCGCCTACCATAAGGCCCGCTTTTACCGTACAGACCTCCAGGGACTGAGCGACTCCATCGTTTATCAAATGAGCGACTCCATCATCCGCATGTACCACGAACCGGTGCTGTGGTCCGGTCTCTACCAGCTTACAGCCCGGCACATCGAAGTGAAAACCACTGAAGATGAGGTTCGCTGGGTTCAGCTGCAGGACGCCGCATTCATCATATCAGAGGAGGACACCCTGGGTTTTAACCAGATGAAGGGGCGGAGCATGCGCGGACATTTCCGCGATAACGCCCTGTGGCGTGTAGATGTGGATGGCAATGGAGAGACCATATTCTTTATCCGTGAAGATGACGGGAGCCTGGCAGGCATCAATAAAGCCGTGTCATCCAATATCGTTATTTTTGTGGACGGTACGGAAGTGACGGGCATACAATTCGTCAGGCAGGCCGATGCCACCCTGTTCCCACCCGGAGACCTGCCTCCCGACGATCAGCTGCTGCGCGATTTTCAATGGCTGGATCACCGGAGACCAAGAGACAAATGGGACATTTTTGACTGGCGGTGAGCCGCGCCGGTCTCTTGGCCCGTATACGGGGCCAGGTCGCCAGCAGGGTTCTTAATGCACATTTTTTTAGCGGGATGGTTGATTTTGACAAGCATATATTGAACAACGGACTGAGGGTCCTTGTGCACCGCGATGCCAGTACCCCATTGGCAGCGGTTAATATCCTTTATGATGTGGGCGCCCGTGACGAAGATCCCGGGCGCACGGGCTTCGCCCACCTATTCGAACACCTGATGTTTGAAGGATCGATGCACGTAGCGCGCTTCGACCAGGAGTTACAGGCTGCCGGGGGGGAGAACAACGCCTTCACCACCAACGACATCACCAATTATTACATGAGCCTGCCTGCCCAAAACCTGGAGACGGCATTCTGGCTGGAGTCGGACAGGATGCTGGGCCTGGCCTTTTCGGAAGAGAAACTGAACACACAGAAGAAGGTGGTGGTGGAGGAATACCGGCAGTCATACCTGAACCAGCCCTATGGCGATGCCTGGCTTTTGCTGCGCCCCCTGGCCTACGACCGGCATCCTTACCGCTGGGCTACCATCGGTCAGAGCCTTGATCACATCCGCGACGCAAGCCTCCGGGATGTGGAGGACTTTTTTCACCGGTTTTATCACCCGGGTAATGCCATCCTGGTGGTGGCGGGCAATGTGGAGTCTGAGCAGGTTTTTCGGCTGGCAGAGAAATGGTTTGGGGATATCACCCCCGGAGAACCCAATAAAAGAAATCTTCCAAGGGAGTTGCCCCAGCAATCAGAAAAACGGTTGAGTGTACAGAGGGAGGTGCCCCAGCACCAGGTATACCTGGCCTTTCACATGTGCCAGCGGTCCGATTCGTTGTTTCATGGAAGCGATATGCTCAGCGACCTCCTGGCCAACGGTGAGTCGGCCCGTTTGCCAGCCAGCCTGGTGCACGACAAAAAAGTGTTCAGTGAGGTCAATGCCTATGTGACGGGCAACCTGGATCCCGGCCTGCTGATCATCACGGGAAGGCCACATCATGAAGTGGATCCGGCAGCGGCCGAGGACATGCTCTGGAAGGAAGCCTTGAACCTGGCCACACAGCCTGTTGAGGAAAGGGAGTTGCAAAAAGTTAAAAACAGGATTGAGGCCACCCAGGTTTTTTCTGAAAGCAATGTGGTTGCCAAGTCCATGAACCTGGCCTATTATGAGTTACAGGGTGATGCCGGACTCTACAACCGGCAAATTGCAGCCTATGCCGCGGTGGACACCAAAGACCTCAGGGAGATAGCAGGCCGGATCTTCCGAAGGGAGAATGCGTGTGTCCTGCATTACGGAAAAGGTAAGAATGGCTAAAGCTTTTCAATGATCCCGGGCAAACGCTTCATCATGGCCAGCTCCTTCATTTTCTCCCTGGCCTCAAGCACCGGCGAGCCAAAGTAGGTCTTGTTGCCCTCCAGTGACTTGGCAATGCCCGACTGACCCAAAACCACCGCTCCGCGGCCAATGGTCAAGTCCTTCTGCACACCCACCTGTCCCCACAGAATGACATCATCTTCAATATTCACACAACCTGCCACCCCCACATGGGCAGCGAACAGGCAATTCTTACCAATGATGGTGTCGTGTCCGATCTGAATCAGGTTATCTAGCTTGCTGCCCGCACCCACGATGGTGTCGCCTGACACACCTTTATCGATGGTGGTGTTGGCCCCTATCTCCACATGGTCCTGAATCACCGCACGACCACCAGATTCCAGCTTATCGTAGTGGGTGGGACGGCGCTTGAAGTAGAACGCATCAGCCCCTATCACCGCCCCTGAATGGATGATCACGTGGTCGCCGATCACACTGTGGTCGTAGATGCTCACATTGGGATGGATGAGGCAGTTTTCCCCGATGCGCACATGGTTGCCTATGAACACCCCCGGCTGAATGATGGTGCCTTGTCCCACAATGGCTGTGGGACTGATCATGGTGCCCGAGGACTCGAATGGCCTGTACCGTTGTATCAGTGAAACAAAATCCCTGAAGGGATCGTCTGAAAAAATCAAGGCCTTTCCGTTGGGAGAGGCCATTCTTTGATTGATGATGATGGTGGTGGCTGCCGAGGAAAGCGCTTTTTTGTAATACTTGGGATGATCAACGAAGGTGATGTCCCCCTTTTCCACCCGGTGTATCTCATTGATGCCTGTTACGGGCATCCCCGGATCACCGTCAAATTCAGCCCGGATCATGCCGGCAACCTCCTCGAGGCTTAAACTGGGTGTCAGACGCATAAGTACTTTGTTTGAACAGGTATCAGGCAAGGGCACAAGGGCTGTTACTTGACCCTTTCTGCATAGGATTTGGTGCGTGTGTCGATTTTGATCCTTTCGCCCGTATCAATGAACAGGGGCACGTTGACCACCGCCCCTGTTTCCGTGGTGGCGGCCTTTAGCGTGTTGGTGGCGGTATCTCCCCTTACCCCCGGTTCGGTATAGGTTATTTCCAGCTCAACAAAGGGGGGCAGCTCACAGTTAAGGGGTGTTTCGGTGTCTGCGTGGTAAACAATCTCCACCTCCTGGCCCTCCTTCAGAAACTCCGGGGCATTGATCAGGTGCTCCTCGATGCTGATCTGTTCAAAAGTGGCTGAGTGCATGAAGTGGTAACCCAAGTCGTCCTGGTAGAGATACTGGTAAGGCCGCCTTTCAACCCGGGCCACGTTAATCTTGTGTCCGGCATTGAAAGTGTGTTGCAACACCTTACCCGTTTTCAGGTTTTTCAGCCTGGTGCGCACAAAAGCACCCCCCTTGCCCGGTTTAACGTGCTGGAATTCTACAATGGTATACAATTCATTGTTCAGCTCAAGACAGAGCCCGTTGCGAAAGTCTGCAGTTGTTGCCATATGATGTTAATCGCTTGTTTTACAAAAATTGAGCACAAAGATACAGGATTTTTTTTACCCCCTTTTGCGCTGATGAATCAAATGCGTTGCCGATCGTTCTGTGAGCGGAAGGTTCACAGGTGTCCAGGATTCAGGATTTGTGGCCCAGATGTATGAGCGTAAACTCCCCTGTGTACTCTTCGGTGTTGTGGTTGGAGGCCACCACGATGGTTTTATTCCGGGCATGCCCCGTCAGCAGCGACATATACCACTGCCTTCCCTGCCGGTCCAGGTTGGTGCATGGCTCGTCAAGCAAAAGCAATGGCGTGTCGGGGAGGATGGCCAGCAATAATTTGACCCGTTGCTTCATGCCGGAAGAGAAATGCCTGATCTGCTTTCCGCTGTTTCCGGTCAGTTCGCTTAGTTCAATGATTTCCTCTGTACTCAGTGTGTCGGGTAGGGGAGAGAATTGCCGGTGGAACAGGACCATCTCTTTCAGGCTGAACTCTTCGATCAGCTCCAGGTAGGGGGCGGCAATGGATAGTTGGCGGTAAACCTGCTCAGGGGCTAAGGCATTTCCTTTTAAGGTCCACGATATCTTGCCCCTGCTGGGACTCAGGTAAGCTGAAAGGGTTTTCAGCAGGGTGGACTTACCACTGCCGTTTCTTCCCACCAGGGCGTACCGTCCCGAGGCTTCAAGTTGGAGGTTCAGGCCCCTGAATACCCACTTTTGTTGAAATTGTTTTCCCACATCCTGCAATACGATTTGTAGCATACAGGTGTCATGTTACTTCTCGTGGTAGGAATAGCCTTTCATGATGCCCCTGCTGGATTTGGCAATGAAGCTGAGTATTTCGTCCCGCTCTGAGGTGGCGGGCATTTCTGTTTCAATGTAAGTGATGGCCTGGCTTACATTGAGGTTGCGCAGGTAAATGTGACGGTAGATGTCCTGGATCTCATTGATTTTTTCGCCGGAGAATCCCCTTCGACGCAAACCGATGGAGTTGATGCCCACAAAGGAAAGGGGGTCCCTGGCTGCCTTGGTGAAAGGGGGTACGTCCTTGCGTACCAGCGAACCGCCCGATATCATCACGTGAGCGCCGATGTTCACGAACTGGTGGACGGCCGACAGGCCACCCAGGATGGCGTAATCGTCTATCACAATGTGGCCGGCCAGGTTGGCTGCATTGGCCAAGATGCAGTTATTGCCAATGAAACAGTCGTGTGCCACATGCACATAGGCCATAAGCAGGCAGTTCTTGCCGATGACCGTTTTGTTGCTTTCCCTTGTGCCCCTGTTTACGGTGACGAATTCACGGATGGTGGTGTTATCGCCCACCTCCACCGTGGTCTCCTCACCGGCGAACTTCAGGTCCTGGGGAATGGCGCTGATGACAGCACCGGGGAAAATGCGGCAGTTCTTGCCTATCCTGGCACCCTCCATGATGGTGACATTGGACCCTATCCAGGTGCCTTCGCCCACCTCCACGTTCTTGTGTATGGTCACAAAAGGTTCAATGACAACATTGGGTGCAATCTTGGCCTGGGGATGTACGTACGCCAGTGGTTGATTCATGCTTACTGTTTTTTTCCTATTTGTGCCATCATCTCGGCCTCCATAACAACTTTGCTGCCCACATAGGCTACCCCGCGCATGTGGCATATCCCCCTTCTGACGGGGCTTAAAAGGCTCATCTTAAACACCAGGGTGTCGCCCGGAACCACTTTCTGTTTGAAGCGCACATTGTCAATCTTCAGAAAGTAAGTGAAGTAGTTCTCCGGATCGTC
>SKNE01000101.1 GCA_007120675.1 Bacteroidales bacterium | reverse complement strand
TCGCCGCCGTCCCATCCATCGCCCAGCAGGTCGCTGAAGTACTTGTACTCATAGGTGCCTTCCGCCAGGTGGTGGGTGATGCCGAAGACCATGGGGTCGGCCGTGAGCCATTCCATCACCTGGTTGTCGGGATCGCTGCCGGGCTCGGCCCATCCCACCATGTCGCCGGTGATCAGGATGTGATGCACTTCGGGGTCGAAGCCTTCCAGCAGTCCGAACTGTATGGCCCTTGTGAGGTCCACGTGGAAAGTGACTGCCTGGAAGTTGGGGTCCCCGACTTCAAAGATGTCATGCACCACCATGTCGTCCGTCACCTCTATCGTCCTGTTGGGATCGCCGGGCCATTCGCCGCCGTCCCAGCCTTCCCCGATGAAGTCTGAGAAGTATTTGTATTCGTAGGGGCCGGGGGCAAGTACCAGCGACATGGTGTAGACGTAGGGATCGGTGCTGTAAAGCTCCATGACGGTCTCTTCCGCACCCGGCTCGGCCCAGCCAAGCATGCTGCCGGTGATCAGTATGTGGTCTTCCTCCACATCAAAGCCCTGCAGTTGTCCTTGCAAAACGGCGTCGGTAATGTCCACAAAGAAGACCACTTCATGGCCCCCTTCCAGGTGGAAGTCGATGGTCACGATGTCGGAGGATCCGGTGGTGTAGGCTGTCTGGACGCCCGCGGTATGATCACCCGGGGGTAGGTCGGTGAAGTGGTACTCCGTTTCGTGGATCTCTTCGGCCACCAGGTTATCGTTCAGGTAAACATTGAATCCCAGGAAGGCTTTATTGCCATCCTGTACAGGCTTTGGCGAGCCTGCCTCCACCGGCTTGTCCATCGGGATCAGCTGGGGAGCGGGTCCCTGCGGGCTGCCACCGGCGTGGGTGCCGCGACCCACCTCTCCAAAGTTCAATCCATAGGCCCTGAGCAGGAAGTTCACCTCAAAGCCCCAGAAGCTGATGTCAGTGAACTCGGAGGTGGGGTCGGTGATGTTAAATACGCCAAACTGGGTACCGGGAACGAAGTCCCACGGCTCACCCACGCCATCGTCCGTGGCCAGTCCAAGGAAGCCATTGTAACTGAGTCCGATGAAAAAGCCATCGGACATTTCAATGGGAATGGGAAATACGTAGGTGTTCCACTGGTTGTCAGTATTGGGCACGTTTTCGGAGGTGTATACGATGTTGTTGCGATCGGGTAGTCCGTTGGCATCCAGTCCCAGCACCCATACCTTGACGGTGCTGTGGGGACCGCCCTCGCTGGTGAGGTACCAGGTCATCTCCTCCAGGATGGCGTCGTTGAAGTGCACGGCACCCATGACGCTGTTCCATGTGCCCTGGAATCCCAGCTGTCCGTCCACCACCCCGTCGTCGTAGCGGAATTCGTGGATGTCGGCAGGATCTGTCCAGGTGAAGAGCGCCTCCCCAACGGGCATGTCTTCGGTGATCACCTCCAGGTTGGCCGGTGCCAGGATCACATCCACCAGGTGGACGTCGATTTGTATGTCGCCATCGGTGATGCTGAAGGCCACCTCTTCGCTCACATAGCCCTGCTTGGTGATGTGGGCGGTGTAGCTGCCCACGGGCAGCTCGATGCTGGCCTCCCCGCCGGTGTCAGTCACCAGGTCGTCGAACCCTTCGATGGCGATGGTGGCCCCCTCGACGGGGTCTTCATCGGCCGAGTCTTCGGCCACTGTAAAATGGGCCGTGTAGGTGTCCAGCTCATTGAAGTGGGCCGTCAGGGTCACGTCTTCGGCTGGCATCAGGAACTGGAAGCTGGCTTCGCTGCTCACCTCCACGCCGTCGCTGTCGGTCCAGTTGACAAATTCGTGATACAGGTTGGGGATGGCATGGATGCTCACCATGAAGTCTTCCGGGTAGGTGCCCGCTCCCAGGAGGGTGCCGGCGTCTTCGGGCTGCATCTCCAGGTTGAGTTCGAAGAAGTCCATGTCCATGGGCTGTACAAAGGTGATGTGCCTTGCCTGGCCGCCGATGACGGTCTCCACAAGCTGGTTGTTGCGGTTGATGATGTGAACCCCGCTGCTGTTGGTCACAATGATGTTTTCGTTACCCAGCTCATACACGCCGCGCAGGCCGGTCATCACACCATAATAGCCCACCTGGTTGCCATCGCTGTCAAACTCATACACCCCGGCGGGGGCGGAGAAGGTGGCCACCAGGAGGTTCCCGTTGTTGAGCTCTGTAATCTGTTGTGGAAAGTTCAGCCCGGTGGCGAACAGCTCGATGAAGTCGCCGTCGGCATCATAGCGGTGTACGGCGTTGGAGCCGCTGGCAGTGACCAGGTAATCGTTGAAGGCCTGGCGGTGTGCGATGGACCAGGGACCGTTGAGGCCGCCGACGTTGTTGTCAATGAAGTTGCCCAGGTACTCCCCGTCGGTGTCGAACATGGCCACAGAGTTGGCATTGCCTCCCCCGGCCACCGTGACCAGCAGGTTTCCGTTGGGCTTCATGTAGGTGCCCCGGATGTTGTTCAGGATGTCTGAGTTTTCTCCGCCGATGGGGGCAAAGGTTTGCTCGAAATTGCCGTCGGTGTCGAACTGTTGCACCAGCCGCATCAGCTGGTCAGATATCAGGAAGCTGGTTCCGAAGAAGTTCCACCGTATCTGTATGGGGGTGGTCAGGTTGTCGCTATCCCCGGGGAAAAAGAATTCGTCCACCAGGGAGCCATCCTGCGGGTCGAAGGCCATCACCTTTTCGTTGCTGCTCTCGGGTATCAGGAGCAGTCCGGTGGCCGGGATGAAGTCCAGGATCGACTCCCCCCCCTCGTTCACCAGGCTCCGGGCTTCCAGGGGCTGTAACCCCTTTTCTTCATAATAGGCCCAGTCGATGGCTGTTTCGTCCTGGGCATAGGCTGGTACCGGGTTTGCCAGCAGGCCGGACAATAAAATTAGCGTGCAAAAGGAAAACAGTAAAAGCATTCTCTTCATGGCATTGTGTTTTTGGTTTGAAAGATATGATTGGACAGGCTAAATATAAGGCTTTTTTATTTCATAAAAAAAGGGGGTGCGGACATACCCGGCTTCAGTGCTCACGCATTTTGCTTGTCGCAGGGGTGGCTTTTCAGTGGCAGGCGCGCCATCTTCAGCACGTTGAGCGAAGGGTGTCCGAACTCCTGTACAACCTTGCCCTTCAGCAGGTAGATCCCGTTTCCCCGGAAGGGGTATTCCCTGTTTACGGCAGGGAAGTGAACGGTATCGAAAAACTGTCCCCTGTGATCAGTGAAGCACCCGAAATACATGATCTCCCGCCTGACGGTGCGGACGTACTTGGTGTTTACCAGCCATCCCACCATGCGTACGATGTTGCCTTCCTGCCGGATCATATCGCGGGCGTATATGTCGCCCCGGAAGCTGGTTTGCAGCAGGTCGAAGGGGCTTGCCGTGACGGGGAACCCCAGCAGTTCGATCTCATCCCATGCATCGGTGAGGGCGTTGCTTTCGGGCGGGGGGAGCCGGAACTCCCTGCTTTCTGCATGAAAGAGGCTGGGCATGGGCGTTGTTTTTTTGCCGTTGAGCAGGTAGGCCTGCCACATGAGCTGTTGCTTTGGGATGCCGGTAAAGCGCAGGGCGTTGATCCGGATAAGGAGCAGCAGCTGCTCCATGGGAATGGCTGTGCGGCGAATAAGGTCTTCCAGGCCGGCGTAGGGGCCGCCTTGTTCGCGTGTGGTGATGAGCTGCGTGGCTGTTTTACGCTCCAGGTGCTCCAGGTGCACCAAGCCGATGGTGATGGTTTCCCCTTCGATGCGGTTCAGATAGAGGCTTTTGTTGATGCAGGGGAGCTCGATGCGTGCGCCGGCGCGGCGGGCTTCATGGAAATACAGTTCGCTGCGGTAGAAGCCCCCGAAATTGTTGATGACGGCGGTGATGAACTCCAGGGGGTAGTGCGCTTTGAGGTAAAGGCTCTGGAAACTCTCCACGGCGAAGGAGGCCGAATGGGCCTTGGAGAAGGAGTAGCCTGCAAAGGACTCGATCTGACGCCACACTTCGCGGGTGAGGCTTTCGGGGTGTCCCCTGGCCCGGCAGCCGTCGAAGAAGCGTTGCACGAGCTTCTGCATCTCCTGTTTGGAGCGGTACTTGCCGCTCATGGCCCTTCGCAGCACATCGGCATCGGCCAGGTCGAGGCCGGCGAAATGGTGGCAAACCTTGATCACATCCTCCTGGTACACCATCACACCGTAGGTCTCCCTGAGCTGCTCCTCCATGACGGGGTGCAGGTAGTTGATCCGTTGGGGCTGGTGGCTGCGGCGGATGTATTCCTGCATCATGCCCGAGCGCGACACCCCGGGGCGGATGATGGAGCTGGCAGCCACCAGTCCGGTGTAGTCCTGGCAGTTGAGCTTTCGAAGCAGGCTTCGCATGGCCGGACTCTCCACGTAAAAACAGCCGGTGGTCTCGCCCTCGCGAAGCAGGGCTTTCACCGCGGGGTCCTCCCTGATCACCTCCATGCGGTGTATATCCACCTCCCTGCCACGGTTTTGCCGGACCAGGCGGACCCCGTCGTTGATGTGTCCGATGCCCCGCTGGCTCAGGATGTCGATCTTCTCAAAGCCCAGCTCCTCGGCCGTATACATGTCCCACTGCACGGTGGGCATCCCCTTGGGGGGCAGGTCCAGGGCAGAGTAGCAGCAGACAGGCTGTTCCGATACCAGCACCCCGCCGGCGTGGATGCTCCGGATGTTGGGCCTGTCCAGCAGCTGCTGCGCCCGGTAAAGCACCTCGTGGGCGACAACCCTTTCCCGGGCTGGGGTGTCCCGCTCCTTTCCGCGGGGAGCTGTCGCCGTGGCCAGCGCCGTTGCGCCGCCGCTTACCAGTCCATCGATCTCCCCTTTGGGGAGGCCGTACACCTTGCCCATTTCGCGGATGGCCGACCGGTGGTGGAAGGTGGAGATGGTGCCCAGCAGGGCGGTATGCGCGCCGCCGTGACGCTTGAATATGTAGTCGAGCACCTGGTCCCGCTCCTTCCACGAGTAGTCGATATCGAAGTCGGGCGGGGTGGAGCGCCTGGGGTTGATGAAGCGTTCGAAATAGAGGTCGAGGGCGATGGGATCCACGTCGGTGATCTGCAGGCAGTAGGCCACGATGCTGTTGGCCCCGCTGCCTCGTCCCACGTGGTAGAAGCCGCGCGACATGGAATAGCGGATGATGTCCCAGGTGATGAGGAAGTAGGCGGAAAAGCCCAGCTCGTGGATGATGCGCAGCTCGTGTTCAACACGCCGGCGCGCCTCCCGGTGTCCGCCGCCGTAACGGCGTTCCAGGCCGTCCATGGCCAGCTTCTCCAGCAGGATCCTGTCGTCGGCAGGCTGGCCGGTGAAGCTCCCCTTGTTTTTCAGCTTGCCGAATTCAAAGTCGACCTGGCAGCCTGCCAGCAGCGATTCGGTGTTTTGCACGATGTGCGGGAAACCTGCATAGTGCCGTTTCAGGGCTGCGGCGGGCAGCATCCGTTCCGTGGGGGAGGCGCAATGCTGCGGCTGCAGCTGGCTGAGCAGGATGTTGTTGTCTATGGCACGCAGGTGGCGGTGCAGCTGGTATCCCTCCTCACCGGCGAAGGTCACAGGGTGGAGGGCCACCAGCTTTCCGCGATGATGCCGCAGTGCGGAGGTGTGCAGCTGGTGCAGCCTGCTTGTGTGGACACCAATGAACTCGTTGGCGTGTTTCCCCGGATCCTTTGCCTGGGCATCGGCCCTGGCAGGATCGAAGGGGTATATGGCGCAGGTGTGCTCGCACACAGGGAAGCGGGCGGGCAGTGTCTTGCCATCCATGTTGTGTCGGCTCAGGAAGGCATTGATGCGCCGGAAGCCTTCGTTGTCGCGCGCCAGCGCAATGTAGAGCAGGTGGTTCTTATGCCGGAACTCCATGCCCGCCACCGGGGCAATCCCTTCCTCCCGGCAGCGGCGGACAAACTCCGGCATGGCCGTGCAGTTGTTGATGTCGGTGAGGGCCACGCGCTCCACCCCGCAGCGGCGGGCCAGCCTCACCAGCTCCCCGGGCGAGAGGGTCCCGTAGCGAAGGCTGTAATGGGTGTGGCAGTTCAGGTACATCATTGGGTGTGTTTTGGCCACCATCTGTCGCCTGGCAGCGTTTTATGGTTTCACGTCCCGTACTGGCGGTCCCTGCCCGTCTCTGCCAGGGCCCTCCTGACGGCTTTGGTTCCATACTTGCGCCGCATCCGGTCCATGGCCTGGTAGAGCTGTATCATCTCCGGCTTGTCTTCGAAGAGGCTGAGCTGCGGCGCCCCCTGTACCAGGCGGCTGAACTGTATGCCCACCAGCCGGATGCGCATGCGGCGCTGGTGAAGGCGCCGGAAAAGTTCTTTGCAGGCAGGCATCAGTACGTGATCAAAAGCGGTATAGGGGATGCCCTGACGGAGGCTGTGCGTGTCGAAATTGGCGTAACGTATTTTGACGCTGACACATCCTGTCAGCTGCTGTTGTTTGCGCAGGCGGAAGCACAACTGTTCGCACAGTCTGAGCAGGGTATCTCCAATGTGGGCCATGTTGATGGTGTCGGACTCAAAGGTGGTCTCGGCGCTGATGCTCTTTTGCTGGCTCCATGGCTGCACCGGGCTGTTGTCGACACCGTTGGCCCGCCACCATATCTCCCTGCCGTTTTTGCCCAGCATGTGTTCGAACACCTCCGGGGGGATGCTGCGCAGGGTGCGGATGGTGGCGATGCCCATGTGGCGCAGCCTGTTGTAGGTCTTGGCTCCCACCATGGGGATCTTGGCGATGGACAAGGGGTCGAGGAAAGGCTGCACCCCCGTGCCGGCCACCTCCAGCTGGCCGTTGGGCTTGGCTTCGCCGGCCGCCATCTTGGAGATGCACTTATTGACTGACAAGCCCATGGAAATGGGCAGGCCCGACTCCCTGATGATGAACTGACGCAGCCCGGCGGCCCATTTGCTGCAGCCAAAGAAGCGATCCATGCCCGTGATGTCCACATAATGCTCGTCGATGGATGCCTTTTCGAAGAGGGGCGCCCTGTCGGCGATGATGGAGGTCACCAGGTTGGAGTAGCGGCTGTAGCGTTCCATGTCGCCCCGTATGCAGGTGGCATCGGGACACAGTTGCCGGGCCAGCTTCATGGGCATGGCCGAATGCACGCCATAATGCCTTGCTTCATAGCTGCAGCTGGCCACCACCGCCCGGTCGCCCGTGCCGCCAATGATCACCGGCCTGCCTGCCAGGGCACTGTTGCGGAGCCGCTCCACCGACACAAAAAAACTGTCCTGGTCCAGGTGCAGGATGCTCCGCCCCGTCGTGCCGCCAGCCTCCTGCGGGGATGCCCGCCCTGAGCCACCGTCAGTCTCTTGTGTGGATGCCGGCTCCGTCGTGCCGTCAGCCTCTTGCGTGGGTGCCCGCCCCGGCGTGCCGTCAGTCTCTTGTGTGGATGCCGGCCCCGTCGTGCCGTCACCCTCCTGCGGGGGTACCCGCCCTGGCGTGATACCGGCCTCCTGCGGGCACACCTTCCCCGGCGTCCCTGTGCTGAGCCTCCTCCTGCTTGCTGTGTGCTGCATAAAAAAATGTTTTTCCCCACTCAAATCAAAAAAATACCCTATCTTTGATTAGAAAATAATCAATCGGGTGATTACAATATAATCAAAAAACAGATTCCATGGCATTTTTTGGGTCAAACATTAAGTTATTGCGTAAGCGACGGGG
Source organism: Bacteroidales bacterium (assembly GCA_007120675.1). Taxonomy (GTDB): domain Bacteria; phylum Bacteroidota; class Bacteroidia; order Bacteroidales; family UBA7960; genus PUPG01. The sequence continues at coordinate 118 of SKNE01000101.1, read as the reverse complement.
GCGTACCCAGGATGATGTGGCTTCATCCCTTGATCTGAAGCGGTCCACGCTGAGTGGTTACGAGAACGGGGTGGCACAGCCTGGGCTGGACACCCTGGCCGGCTTCTCACATTATTTC
>SKNE01000255.1 GCA_007120675.1 Bacteroidales bacterium | reverse complement strand
TCGGCATCACCCACGACGGACGACGCATCCTGGAGTTTGACCACGACCATACACGCAGCCACAGCCCGGTGATCGACAAGCTGGGGAAATTCGTGATCATCGAGTCCAAATCGATCAGCGAGTACCTGGAACAGCTGGAGTGGATGGGCGAAGACAAAAACGAATACCAAAGCATATGGGTCTACTCCATCGGCGAAACCGAGCCGCGGATGTCCATCTATGAATACCCCTACTTCGACTATCAACTGACATAGGAGATCACCAATTCCGGCGGCTAGCCGGGCTGGCTGGTCAGGGTGACCCCTGCCGTGGACCCGTTCACTGCCCTCCGAGACAACCCCCGTGGCAGCCTCCTGCGACGAAACCCTGCACCCCGCGGGGCATACCTGGCGTTGACCACCCTGGGTCCGGGTGACCCCTGCGGCACCAGCTCCCCTGCGCCACCAGTTTCCCTGCGGCCATCCGTTCGCCAGCGGACAAACGGTGTCCAGATCCGGTCAATCCCGGCAAAAACTCCCCTCCTGACAATATCGCCACAAAAACCGCACGGGTTTTTGTGGTTTTTTTATTTTTGCCAATCCCCTGTATTATTTGAAGCGAACAGGATATTTTTCCTCAAAAAACATTATTGGCACAAAAATTGATAAAGAAAAACCATCCCTCAATAAAACCCAAAAAACTTTTAGGGTTTTGAGTAAGCAGGGGTGTCCAAACCAAAATAACAGCGGTCAATGGTCTACTCACAGCGACCCTTGACATCGGTCAAACCAACACACAAACAAACCAAATGGAACTAAAAGAACGCATTATCATGCAGGCGTCGGCCCTCTTTTTCAGGAACGGCCTCCGTGCAGTGACCATGAACGAGGTGGCTGAAGACCTGGGCATATCCAAACGGACACTGTACGAGCACTTCACCAACAAGGAGGAGCTCCTGGTGGCCTGCATCCAATGGCAGCACCAGGACAACCTGCAGAAGCGTGCCGAGCTCAAAGAGGAGTCGGTGAACCCGGTTGACTTCATCCACCGCCACTTCAGGTACACCGTGATGTACATCAAAGAGGTGCACCCCAACCTGGCCAACGAGATGAAAAAGCTTCATCCGGCCATATGGAATGAACAGGTGGTGCCGCTGGAGAAAGAGCGGGATGAATTCACCATGAAGCTGGTGAAGGAAGGGGTGGAGCAGGGCTACTTCCTGGAGGAGACAGATCCGGAAATTGCCACCAAACTGCTCTATGCCCACGTCGACATGATGATGGATACCACCGTATTTCCCCCGGAGCGCTTTTCCCGCGCCGACCTTTTCCGCTACATCATCACCGGATTTTTGCGTAGCATGGCCACCCAAAAAGGCCTGAAAGAAATTGATATGTTGTTCTATCAATCTAAGGATGAAGCCTATGTATCCTATTAAATTCCAAAAACCCCTCCTGGCGGCTTTGCTTGGCATGGCCCTGACACTGGGGCTCGTCAACCAGGCAGCCAGGGCACAAGCTGTTACCGACACCCTTTTGCTGGACTTTGACGGGGCACTGGCCTACGCACTGGACCATAACCCGAGCCTCAGGGTGGCCGACCTGGACATCGAAAGCGCTGAACTGAGCTTCCGTGAGACCAGGAACCAGTACCTGCCCTCGGTCAACCTGAGCGGAAACTACAACCGCAACATCAAACGGCCCGTGATCTTTCTCCCGGACGACAGCCCCTTTGGCAACGGCTACCTGGAGATTGGCTCAGAAAACAGCTTCATGGGCGTGGCGGCCGCCAGCATGCCCTTGCTGAACTTGGGACTCAACCAGTCGCTGCGCGCTTCGCGCATAGAAAAGACACTGGCCAGGGAACAGTTTCGCGGAAGCCGGATTGAGCTGGAGTACAATGTGCAGCTGGCGTTTTTCGACGTGCTGCTGGCCAGGGAGTCCATGCAGGTGATGCGCCAGAGCTTCAACAACGCCAGCGACAACCTGGTGCGCACCCGCCGGATGCACGAGCAGGGCATGGTGGCTGAATACGACCTGATCAGGGCCGAGGTGCAGACAGAAAACCTGCGCCCCAACGTGCTGCAGGCTGAGAACGCCTATGTGATAGCCCTCAATTACCTGAAAGCCCTCATCGGGATGGATGAGGCACAGCCCGTGGCCGTCGAAGGAAGCCTGGCCGACATGGCCGTGAATAGGCTGTCGGACTTCACCGTGGATGAAGCCAACAGGAGCCTGCAACGCAACAGCGACCTGGTGCAGATGGACCTGCAGCTGGACCTGGTGAACCAGCAGGCGGCCATGGTCAGGGCCAACGGACTGCCATCACTGGACCTGGCAGGGAACTACCAGTACCAGACCGAAGCCAACCACTTCCGCTTCGGCGATTACCAGTGGGTGGAAACCTTCTCTGCGGGACTCCGCCTGACCATCCCCCTCTTCAACGGCTTTGCCATCAGAAACCAGACCCGTCAGCTGGAGATCCTGGGTGAGCAAATCAAGCTGCAGCGCGATTTCCTGGAGGATAACCTGGACATCCAGCTGGACAACATCCTGAAGTCCATGATGGTGGCCGTCGAAAAGACAGGCAACGCCCGCAGCAATGTGCGCATGGCCGAAAGGGGGTTCCAGATCGCGCAGACACGCTATGAAACGGGCCAGGGTACGCTGATGGAACTAAACGACAGCGAGGTGGCCCTCACACAGGCTCGCTTTAACCTCCTGCAGGCAAAACACGAAATCCTGCACGCCAAAGCGGAGTACGATCGATTCATCGGAGAAAACAAACGATAACAAAATAACGCCAACAGCCCGGATTGCCCGGCTGAAAAACAAAACGTACGGACACATGAAAACATTTTTGAGGACATCAGGCCTTATGCTGGCATCCGCGCTGATCATCAGCGGATGCGGCCTGATCGGAACAGAGGAAGAGGAAAGGCGCGAAAGGGATCGCGTACTCGTTGAGCTCAGGGAGACAGAGCAAACCACTTTGGTGAACGACATCCGCCTGACCGGGGTGGTGGAGGCCTTCGAAGTGGCCTTCATCGGCGCCCCCACACCCTCGCGCATCGAACGGATACTGGTGGATGTGGGAGACCAGGTGCAGAAGGGGCAACTGCTGGTGCAGATGGACCGCACCCAGCTTTTCCAGGCCAAGGTGCAGCTGGATAACCTGCGCGAGGACCTGCGGCGCATGGATACCCTCCTGGAGGTGGGCGCGGTGACACGGCAGCAGTACGACCAGCTCAAGACCCAGTATGAGGTGGCCAGCAGCAACGTGGAGAACCTGGAGATCCATACCCAGATCAGGGCCCCCATGGGGGGGGTGATCACCGGCCGCTTCAACAGCGACGGCGAGCTGTTCTCCATGACCCCCGCCACGCCAGCGGGAAAACCGGCCATCGTCTCGCTGAAGCAGATCCAGCCGGTGAAGATCATGATCGGCGTGTCGGAACGCTTCTTTCCCCACGTGACAAAGGGGCAGGAGGCCGCCGTGCGACTGGACATCTTGCCCGACAGGGAGTTCAGCGGCCGGGTCAGCCGTATTTATCCCACCATCGATAGAATGTCAGGCACCTTCCAGGTGGAGATCCGGGTGGACAATCCCGACATGGCCCTGCGCCCGGGCATGTTCGCCCGTGTGGCACTGAACCTGGGTGAAAAGGAGAGCCTGCTGGTGCCCGCCCTGGCCGTGCGTAAGCAGGTGGGATCCGACGAGCGTTTCGTCTTCGTAGTGGAGGATGAGGTGGCCCACAGAAGGCCCGTCAGACTGGGCCGCACCTACGACGACCAGCTGGAGATCCTTTCCGGCATCGCGGAAGGAGAGATGCTGGTGGTCAGCGGCCAGCACAACCTGATGGACCAGACACCCGTCGAAGTGGTCCGGTGAGCCGGACCAGGAACCGGTCAGCTCGCACTGCAACAGGATCACAGACCGGGAATTATTACACCATGGCGCAGTCCATCTAAGCGAAACACAAAAAAATACCCCAACAGATGAAGATCTATCGTTCAGCAGTAAACAGACCCATCACCACCCTCATGGTCTTTGTTGCCGTCCTGGCCATCGGCCTGTATAGCCTGCGGAGCCTGCCCCTTGACCTTTACCCGGAGATCGAACCGCCGTTCATCAGCGTGTTTACCATCTACCCGGGGGCCAGTGCAGCCGACATTGAAACCAATGTGACCCGTCCGCTGGAAGACAACCTCAGCACCATCACCGACCTGAAGGAGATCACCTCCGTGTCGCGCGATGACGTATCGACCATCATGCTGGAGTTCGAGTACGAGACAAACCTGGATGAGGCCACCAACGAGATCCGCGACGTGATCGGACGCATCATCCGCTTCCTGCCGGAAGACATTGAGCAACCCACCATCTTTAAGTTCAGCTCGGCCATGATCCCGGTGATGATCCTGGCTGCCACGGCGGATGAGAGCTATCCGGCCCTGGCCAAGATCATAGACCAGGAGGTGGTCAACCCCCTGAGCCGCATCGAAGGGGTGGGCACGGTGATACTGGCCGGGGAGCCCATCAGGGAGATACAGGTCAACGTGGACCCCGAAAAGCTGGACGCCTTCCAGATGACCGTCGAGCAGATCGGTGGACTGCTGGCCACGGAGAACATCAACCTGCCCGCAGGAAACCTGAAGATGGGCCAGGTGGACTACCCCCTGCGCTTTGTGGGGGAGTTCCAGGAGAGCCGCGACATGAACAACCTGGTGCTGGGGAACTTCGGTGGCAGGCCGGTGTATTTGTCGGACGTGGCCGAAGTGAAGGACACACTGCGCGAACAAACCGTCCACGAACGACTGAACCAGGAGCTGAGCCTCCGCCTGATCGTGCAGCGCCAGTCCGGCGCCAACACCGTGCAGATCGCCAGGGAGATCAATGACCGCATCCCGGACATCCGCGAAAACCTGCCGCCCGATGTGCAGCTGCTCACGGTGATCGACCTTTCGGAGTTCATCACCGACGCCATCGACAACCTGGTGAGCATCCTCTATTTTGCGGCCATCTTCGTGACCATCGTGGTGCTCTTTTTCATCGGCCGCTGGCGCGCCACCTTCATCATCATCCTGACCATTCCGGTATCGCTGGTGGCGGCCTTTATCTACCTCTACTTTACCGGTAACACCCTCAACCTGATATCCCTCTCCAGTCTGACCATTGCCATGGGGATGGTGGTGGACGATGCCATCGTGGTGCTGGAGAATGCCAATAAACACATCGAACGGGGAAGCTCCCCGCGCGAAGCGGCCATCTATGGCACCAACGAGGTGGGACTGGCTGTGGTGGCCTCCACCCTGACGGTCCTGGCCGTATTCCTGCCGCTGACGATGATCTCGGGACTGATGGGACTCTTCTTCCGCCAGCTGGGCTTCATCGTGGCCATCACCGTGTCGGTTTCCACCATCGCAGCCCTTTCGCTGACCCCCATGCTGTCGTCGCAGCTCATGAAAGAGGGCGGGGGACGCAGCTCCGGACTGGGACCCAGGGCCACGGGATTCATCGTGCGCGCACTGGAGGGACTGGATAACGCCTATATGCGCCTGCTCACCTGGGCGGTGGGGAGGAAGGCCCTGGTGGTGACCCTCTCCATCCTGATCTTCGTGGGAAGCTTCTTCCTGATGCCTTTCATCGGTACCACCTTCATGCCCGACTCCGACCAGAACAGGATCGACATCAGCATAGAGCTGCCCATCGGACAACGCCTGGAAGAAACCACCCATACGGCTTATGCCCTGGAGCAGATCATCGAAAACAATTACCCGGAGGTGGACCTCTACAGCGTCAGCTCCGGGGTGGCCGGCATGGGCATGTTGTTTGGCAGCGGACAGGCAGGTAGCCACACCATCGACGCGGTGCTGCGACTGGTGCCGCAAAGGGAGCGCGATCGCGACGTCTGGCAGGTGGCCGAAGCCCTGCGACGGGACCTGGACCAGTTCCCGCAGATCGTAAACTACAGCGTAGCCGCCGGCGATGGCGGCGGAATGGGCATGGGAGCCCCCGTGCAGGTGGAGATCTCAGGAGATGACTTCGATGCCACCGGAAGGGTGGCCGAGGAGCTGGTGCGGCGAATGGAGGACATCCCCGGGGTGCGCGACATCAACATCAGCAGGGGACCCGAACGTCCCGAACTGCGCATCATCCCCGACCAGGAGAAAATGGCCCTCTTCGGACTGAATGCCAGCACCGTGTCGCAAGCCATCCGGAACAGGGTGGACGGTATGACCGCCACACTCTACCGTGAGGATGGCGAGGAATACGACGTGGTGATCCGCCACAAGGAAGAATTCAGGAACTCCATTGCCCACATAGAGAACATCAGCGTGCGCACCCCCCAGGGACAGATGGTGCGCGTCAAAGAGTTTGCCACGGTGGAAGAGTTCCATTCGCCGCCCAATATCGAGCGGAAAAACAGGATCCGCTACCTGACGGTGAACAGCGCCCTCCACGAACGATCCCTTGGCGACGTGACGGCCGACATCCAGGCTGAGCTGGACCAGATGGAGCTGCCCGAAGAGATCATGGTGAGCTTTGGCGGCGCCATACAGGACCAGCAGGAGGCCTTTGCCGACCTTTCGCTGCTCCTGCTGCTGGCCATCTTCCTGGTCTACGTGGTGATGGCCGCCCAGTTTGAGTCATTCCGCACACCGTTCATCATCATGCTGGCGGTCCCCTTCGCCTTCTCCGGCGTGCTGATCAGCCTCTTCCTGACAGGCACGGAGCTGTCGGTGATCGCCATGATCGGGGGGATCATCCTGGTGGGCATCGTGGTGAAAAACTCCATCGTGCTCATCGACTTCACCAACCTGATGCACGCACGGGGAATGAGCGTGGTACAGTCAGTGATCACCGCAGGGAAGTCCCGCCTGCGCCCGGTGCTGATGACCACCCTGACCACCCTGCTGGCCATGCTGCCCATGGTGCTCACACGGGGCGAAGGCTCAGAGATATGGGCGCCAATGGCCATCGCAGTGATCGGGGGACTATCCTTCTCGACCCTGGTGACACTGGTGTTTGTGCCGGTGGTATATACGCTGTTCGGTGCCCAGCGCGTCAAGAAGAGCAGGAAAAGGGTGCATAAACGGATTAATGGGAACTAATGGGTGGGAACACCCCCATCCCGGGAAACGGAACCTCGCAATGGAAAAAATGATGAAGGCAGTATTTATTGTATACAACCAGGCACTCACCGAAAGGGTGGCGGACCTGCTGGACCGCACAGGGGCCCGCGGCTTCACCCAGTGGCAGGATGTCATGGGACGGGGAAGCAAAACCGGCGAACCCCACATGGGTACGCACACCTGGCCGGCCATGAACACGGCCATCCTTTCAGTGGTGGAGGAGGAGCAGGCGGCCAGGCTGCTGCAGGGCGTCAGGGAGATCAACGCAAAGGCCGAAGCACAGGGCATCCGCGCCTTCGTGTGGGAGGTGCAGGGCATGGTCTGACCTCCAGGGAATACTCCCCAGAGGATCAATGGTTGAAAGAACCGGTGGCTGGAGTAAGCCGTTGCCAGGTGTGGCCCCGTGCTTGAAATGAACCCGTGACTGAAATGAACCGGCGCCAGTTGTGGCCCCGTACTTGGGGTGGCCCGGCGCCCTGGATTGACTCGCCGCCAGTTGTGACCCCGTGCTTGGGGTGAACCGGCGCCCTGGATTGAACCGGCGCCCTGGATTGAGCCACCGTCAGGTATGGCCCCGTGCTTGAAATGAGTCAGGGGTATACCTCGGTGGCAACGCCCAGCTTTTCCACGCGCCGGGCGATCTCTTCCAGCGTTTCCCATCCAACTTTTTCCACCTC
>SKNE01000049.1 GCA_007120675.1 Bacteroidales bacterium | reverse complement strand
TGAAGCGCCGGCCCCCAATGAAGGAAATGGCGTAGTTGGTTCCGGCCGAGCCGGCACCGTGCCGCGTCATCAGGATGTGCACATCGGCAGCTTCTTTGTCCCGCACATATTGAACAATGGGTATCTGTTCACGAACAAAATCCCTGTCGAGCCACCAGGGTGCATCAAGGAAGACCGTGATGCGGCCGTTGGCTGAGGTGAATGCGGCGCTTCCGCCAGAAGCCTCATTTATGGGGGCAGCAGACAAGGAGGTGACCAGTAGGAGCAGGACAATAAACCAATGAATTGAACGAAAGAAGTGGACCATATTTGAGGGCAATACCGGGTCAGTAAATGGCTTCATTAACAAGCCGCAAAGATACTCATTTCATCACAAAACCACAAGGTGGCTGGGGAAAAGAAAAGCCGGGCCGGACCTTACCTGATCACTTTTCCGGGATCCCATTTCTCTTTGGGAGGGGGACTCTCAGCCGGGTGCCCAATGGGTATAAGGTTTAGGGGGACAAGGTGTTCGGGGATGTTCAGCCTTTCCCTGACCACATCGATCCTGTCCCGGTAAGGGAAAACACCGGTCCAGACCGCCCCCAGTCCCATGGCATGGGCCGCCAGTAAGAGGTTCTGGCTGGCAGCGCTGCAGTCCATGATCCAGTTTTTGGCCTGCTCCTCGTTGGGTTGTCCTTTCCGGGTGTCGCCACAGACAATGATGGCCACCGGTGCACCGGCTGCCATGGAGGCGAAAGGCAGCTCTTTGGCCAGGTGCTGCAGGGTGGCCGCGTCGTCGACCACGTAAAACACCCAAGGCTGAACATTTCTTGATGATGGGGCGGCCATGGCTGCCCTCAGCAGGGTCTCCAGCTGTTCTTCGGTGACAGCCTGATCCGTGAAAGAACGGATGCTGGTGCGCTGATGAATGGTTTCCAAAACAAATTCACTCCGGTCAGGAGAAGAGGTGCAGAGCAGGAACAACATGGCGATAACAACGATCTTTGTGGTCAGCATGAATGCGATGACTCCTGTTTTGCGACGGGCACTCATGCTATTTAACCAGGTCAGCATGGCAATATGTTTCAACTTTAAGCAGGTAACGAATATACAGATTATTTGCGCAACGGATGAATAATGCAGGGTGATTTTGGTGCAAGAAAAAAAAGGAGTAATTTAGTTTGATGATGAAATGCACGCCCCATGTGAAACGGGACCCGGCGTTTGCCCTTCCCCTGCTGCTGATCCTTCTGTTGGCCGCCGTGGGGACTGAAGTGTTTTCACAGAACGGCCGTGAGCACCGCATGGTGCTGGACAGCCGGATCATGGCTTTTCTGCAGCTAAGCATGGAGACAGAGGGGATACAGGGGCTTTCAGTCGGTTTCATGGGACCCGGTGGCAGACAGTGGGCGGCGGGACTGGGATACGCTGACGTGGCCTCCGAAACGCCCGCCAGCCAGTACACCGTTTATCCCGTGGCCTCGCTCACCAAAACGATCACCAACATCGCGGTGATGCAGATGGTGGAAAGGGGGAAGCTCCAGCTGGACGATCCCGTTTCAGACCACCTGCCAGGTTTTCAGCTTCCCAGCCGCTTCAGCGGAAAGGGAGAGATCACCATCCGGCATTTACTGGCCCACTATGGCGGTGTACCCAGGGATCTTTACAAGGGGCTGATGACCAAGGATCCCTCCCTGCGCCCGGAGCTCATTGACTACCTGGCGGAACAGTACGCAGCTTATCCGCCCGGCGTGAAATACCTCTACTCCAACCTGGGGTATGAGCTGATTGGCCAGGTGATAGAAAGCCTTGCCGGAATGCCTTACGAAACCTATGTGAAGTCCGGGGTGCTGGAGCCAATGGGGATGAACCACAGCTTCTTTTGCCGGGAAGCGTGGACGGATGAAACCATTGCATCTGCTTACATCCGGGGAGATGATGAAGCATACAGCGAATGGCCGGGACAGCTGAGTGCCAGCGGGGGCCTTTGCTCAACGGCCCGTGACATGACCAGCCTGCTGAACTGGGTGCTGAACAAAGGGCAGGTGCCGCCACTGGCAGGGGACACTATGGTATCCATGATGCTGTCAGACCAGAAAGGGGAGGAGAGCCTGGACATTGGCCTGATCACTGGCTGGAGCTGGGTCATGGAGGAACACCCTCACCCCATGGAGGGCCTGTATGCTTACCAGATAGGTAGCACCCTGCACTACAATGCCGTGATGGCCGTGGCCCCTTCCCACGGCACGGGCGTTGTGCTTCTCACCAATACCGGCGGCGTGTTGGCAGCCCTGGAGGACATGGCCCGGCTGATCGTGCAGCTGGCCGTACAAGATCAGACGGCTGAGTCCTTCCCCACCCACAGCAGCCCCGAACTGCCACCCCGGACGGTGCCCGGAGCAGGGGACATGGAGCAGGTTGCAGGTCACTACCTGCTTCAAAATGAATTGATCAGCCTATCCGTGCACAAGGATGAACTATTGATGCGAACGGGAGACCGCTACTATGAAACTGCCTTTCACACCGATGGCTGGTTCTCCACCAATGAGCACTTCCGTTTTTCCTCCCGGAGCTGGGATGACCGCAAGGTACTGATGGTTGAAAGGGGGGGACGTGTTTTTCCCGCAGGCATCGATATCAGTGACCGCTATGTGCTGCCGGACAATGTGTTTGAGCTGCTGGGGACCTATTGCCTTGAAGGGGTGGACCCGGCAGAGGAAGAGGTGATCTACGGTGAAGCCAGGCTCCTCCTTGATGGCTCGCTGCTTCAGCTCACACTGGTGCTCAGCGATCACCAGCAAAAAGTGTTCGGATATGATGAAGCCAGCTTTTACCTGGTGCCGGAAGACCGGGGTGAGCTGGTCATTGCCGGCTTTGGCATGTATAAAGGGGAAACGGTGTTTTATGGCCAGAAGGATGGAACCCCTTTTCTCTCCTTCGCCGGTCTCCGCTTCCTGCGCTGCCAGTAGCCCGTGGGAAGTTGGCTCCCAGCGTTGCTGCAGTGGGGAGTGGACCCCCCGGCGTTACTGCGGCAGGTTGCCAGGTCCTCGGTGTCGCTGCGGTAGGCTGTCAGGCTCCCGGCGTCACTGCGGCAGGTTGCCAGGCCATCCTGGCCGCGGCTGCGGGCCTATGCGCTCCCCAATCTCTGGTTGAGGCGTTGTATGGACTGGAAGTCAAGATAATACAATACTCTTAACGACAGGCTGTTGATCTGTGGGTGATCACGCATACGGCGCACATTGTCAAAATAACCGGCGGGCAGGGTGCCTTCGCGGTGATCCAGGATATTCTTCCAGGCAAGGGTCATCTGGCTTCCCGGGGCGAAGTGCCAGGTGAGCAGCATATCGATGGTGAACGCATTGTAATTGATGTCGTTGATATCCAAACCATCTTCCAGCGGATCCAGCTGTCCGTCCTCCATCAGGAAATAATAGTTCCCGTCATAGTCCACCCTTGACCAGTAGTGGCGCATGTTAAAGTCCAGTGACAAATCGTTGCTGAAGATAAAGGTGGTGCGTACCGTGTTAATGGTGGTGGGCGACTGCCGCCTGCCAAAAAACACGGAGTCGGGACCCAGGTGGGCGACATACCCCAGGTCGTTGATCCGTTCATTGTATTGGAAGCCGTAAGAAAGGTTCATGCGATCACTCACCCTGAGGGTGGGACGGAGCATAAAGCCATACGCTTCCTGCAGGTTGACGGATTCGTGGCGCTCCATGCTGAAGCTGCCATCCACAAAGAGGCGGCGCCGGTAGTCGGACGAATAGGACATATGCATGGTGAGCCCTTCGTGGGTGCGGACGTAACGGCCGGGCACACGCGGTTCATAGTAGTCGCGGGTGCCGCGTGGCATATAGGTGGTGCGCAGACTGATGTGGAAGCGCGTGTCAAAGAGCATCATGATATGGTGACTCAGTTCCGCACCGGTAAACCTGGATGGCTTATAGAGTTGTGAATAGGTGTAGCTGAGGGTATTGGAAAGGGTCCAGAAACGCCAGAAGGGGTCAAACAGGTGGTGGCTCAGCGTAATGGCGTCGCTCACCTGGTTGTTGCGGCGAAGGAAGCCCATATCGTCCTGGTTGTAAGTGTGGTTTATGCTTCTCCTGGTGTAATGGTATCGCCAGGTGCCTCCCACCTTACCCAGCTGCAGGTCGTACTTATGTCCGTATTCATTCTCCTCCCCACTGAAGTATTGCTGGCTGATTGCACCCGATCCGCTGATCCGGAACATATTGCTGCGATCCAGCAGGCGGAACTCCGTGCCGCTTACATTGGCCGTGTAGCCAGGTGCTGAGCCCGCCACATTGGTATTGATCAGGCTCAGGTAAGAGTTATTGGGCAGGCTCTGGTCCAGCACAAGAAGGTTGTAATTGGTGAAGGGCTGGGTGGTGACCTCCCTTTTCTCTCCCGTCAGGGTATCTTTGAGTACGGCCGTGCTGGCCGCCGTCATGGCATTGAACAGACCAATGCCCAGTCCCGAAGCTGTCCGGCCAGATAGCTTCGTGGCATTGATGAGCCTTGTTTCCAAAGGGTTCTCTATTACTTGTTCATGATCATCCAGCAAAGCAAAAGCCTTCTGATAGTCTCTCGGCCTGTCGCCCACCCGCCTGGAGTAAAACAGGTCCGCCCGTTCAAATAGCTCTACCCCTTCAGTAAAGAATTGACGATTTTCGTCGTACTTGATCTCGAAGGGGGTAAGGTTAAGCACTTTGGCATCGGACTGCACCTGGCCGAAGTCCGGTATCAGGGTCATGTCCATGGTGAAGCTGGGACTGATTCCGTACTTCAGATCCATCCCCCCATTGAAGGAGTTGCCCCAGCCGCGGTCGAAACCGTTTTTTTCCAAATAGTTCGAAAGGTAGGGGTAGAAAGCCAGGCGCACCGGCGGGTCCACACCGACCATCCCGCTTAATCTGCCCATATGGGCCAGCGGGTCTCCTACCCGGCGGCTCACGAAGTTCCAGCTGGAGACCTCACGCGTCCGCCTGACCTCCCGCCAAAAGTTGATGCCCCACTCCTGGACTTCGCCGCGGGGAAAGCGCAAAGCAGCGTATGGAATGGCCATTTCCACAATCCACCCCTGGTGGTCAATGCCCACGGCACTGCGCCAGACAGCATCCCAGTTCAGGTCACCGTGCCGGCCACCACCCGACATGTTGGCATCGGTTTGCACGCCGGAGGCCGACACCTGGAAACGAAAACCGTTGACCCCGTCGTCAAAGGGGTTGATGTCCACGAAAAAGCGGTCGGCGTTCAGGTCATTGCCTGAATTGCGCAGACCCAGTTCGCGAAGGATGCGCTGGGGTTCGTCGTCGTACAACCTGGCGGCAATGTATACAGCCTGGTCATCATACAAAACCCTTACTTCAGTGGCCTGGGAAGCAGGCCGGTCATTGTGTGGCTCAAACTGGAAAAAGTCGCCGGCGGGGGTGCCCATCTGCCAGAGGCTGTCACGCATGGTGCCGTCTATCACAGGCGGCGTGCCGGTGCGGACGGCCCACAGCTCACGCCTGCCGTCGTTCAGGCCCAGCAGGTGATGAGAACAGGCCATCAGAAGAAAAAAGACTAACCCCAGAGATCGTACCATGTGTGAAAAACCCCGCCAGTAAGAACATAAAAAATTTGCGGGGACCAAAGGTATAAAAAAGCCATTTATCCGGATGCTGTGACCTGCCTGTTACACTTTCAGTCCAATCAGTCCGGCCGATTTTCGGATGTAATGTCCTCAAACCAGAAACGGATATGTGGCAGGCGCACCCGGTGGATATAATCCAGGTCCTCCACGGGGATCGTTTGCTGTGCGAGGCGCTGTTCAATGAAAGCTTCCTTGCGGGATGTCTTCCAGATGCAAGGATGCCAACCCTGTTCATTCTCCACGAATCCAGCCACAAGGATATGGCCGTCAGGATGGAAGCCTGCCTCTTCAAACAGGCACGGTGTACCACAAAACAGCAACCTGCTTCTCACACCCCGTTCAAAATCTATGAGTCCCACCTCCATGTCGACCTCCCTGCCCGGCGAAAACAGGCCATATGGGGTATCCTCCAGCACCAGGTGGTAACTGTCCAGGTCGATGGCCAGGGCTGAATCTGCTGAATACACAAACAAGTCGGTGTACAGCGCCCTGTCTCCCTCCTCGAATGCTTGTTCAAGACTGTAGTGCCTGTCGAAACGTTCCGCTGCCTGGAAGTGATCCGTGGTCAGACCGTAGTGGTCCATCCACGCCTGAATCCTTTCTCCCGTATAGAAGCTTTCTTCACACTGCCTGCCGCAGGCGAAAACGAAAAACACCGAAAAGCCCAACAGAAGCAAGGCCTTTAGCGAAAAATAGCCAGGCTGCCGGGTTGTGATGGGGTGTGGGTGGACTCTCATACCTTATTAACGGATTAGCTGTACAGGGATTGCATTAGAAAACACCAGGTCTGTGAAGTGCTCACAGGTCCACTTTGCCGTTGATCTTTTCAAGTAGCAGGTAGATCTCATCAACGCAGCCGCCACAAACCGTTCCGGCAGTGGTCTCGTCTCCCACCTCTTCAATGGTTTTTAAGCCTTTATCGCGGATAGCCTGTTCAATTTCCTGCTGACTGATCTCATTGCAGGTGCATACAATGGGGTTCTGCTCTTTTATGTCGCTCATTACTGGTTTGTTATAGTTTTGGGTTGCTAATTTACGAAGTTTATCCCATTCGGGCAGAAACAGGCGATATTCAACGGAGACAGCCGGCTTCAATCAGTGGCCATCCCCCAGGGAGAAAATCGACAAAGTGATAAACAAATCCACCGGCTGCTTGTTGTATTATTGTCACTATAAACCCTAAAAAACAGAGATTATGTTATCTGAAAAAATGCTGAACATCCTCAATGAGCAGGTAAAAAAGGAAGCCTATGCCTCCCATCTTTACCTGGCCATGGCCTCATGGGCAGAGAATCAAGGCCTTGAAGGCATATCCAACTGGTTTTACGCCCAGTCAGAAGAAGAGCGTGAGCACATGATGAAGTTCATCCGCTTCATTAATGAGCGTGGTGGACACGCCATCGTGCCCCTCGTGGAAGAGCCCCCAAAGGAATTTCCGGGCATCAGGGAAGCCTTTGTTGCCTCCCTTGAGCATGAGCAAATGGTGACAGGCGCCATCAACGACATCGTCACGCTGGCCCTGGAAGAAAAGGATTATGGAACCCACAACTGGTTGCAGTGGTTTGTGGAAGAGCAGATGGAGGAAGAAGATTCGGTGCAGGGTATCATCGATAAATTCGATCTGCTGGGTGGACACGGGTTGTATGTCTTTGATCGCGACATCATGTCCATGCGTGGTGAGCACTGAGTCTGACCCATTGAGCAGTGTGGGTGCAATATTGGCCCGCCAATCACCGTTTATCCGGTGATGACTGTTCTTTCAGAACATTTCAGAACAAAGGATTCAACAAAAAACGGCCGGAGCAGACAGCTCCGGCTTTTTTTGTAATTTCGGGGTAAATACCCATCACCCCAATGTCTACATTGGCACGGTTTTTAACGTGTTGAATGCCTGATGAAGGGTACCAGAAAAAATACCAGGATGAGCAGGATGAGACACCATATGGCCCTCTTCTTACGGCTGCTCCTGCTATTGTTTGCGGGGGTGGTGGCCATCATCATCCTTGTGATGCTTGCCCTGCAGTTTCCTGCCGTCCAAACCAGCCTGGCCGACAGGGCTACCCGGCTTGTGAGTGCCCGGACAGACACCCATGTGAGCATTGACCGTGTGGGCATCCGCATCCCACAGTCGGTACGCCTGTATGGCCTGTATGTGGAGGACCATGATGCGGATACACTGGCTTATGTGGGGGTGCTGAACTTGGACCTTTCCATGGTTGCCCTGCTCAGGAATAAGGTGCATATCAAGCACCTGGAGCTGGCTGATGCCACCATGAACCTGCTACGTGAGCAGCCCGACACGCTCTTCAACCTGGACAGGCTGCTGCTGTCCATTGCAGGCCCAAAAGCAGGGGAGGAAATCTCCACGGAGGCAGAACCGCCGGACGAGCTGCCAGCTGAATCGGCTACCCCATGGACCTTTGAGGTGGGCAGCGTTTGGCTCAGGAACATTCGTTTCCGCTATGCCGACCACTTCGATGGCAGCAGCCTGGCCGTGCGTGTGGGCGCCATCCGAACCCGGGTGGATGTGCTCGATCCCGCTGCCAATGCCTATAAGCTGGGCGACACCTATATCGGTGACCTTTTTTTCCACATGCATACGGGAGAGGGCAGCAGGCCCCCCGGGGAGCCCCCCGAAAGCCCTGCGGCCATGCCTGAAATGGGTATCGGCAGGCTGATCATGGAAAACGCCATCCTGGCTTACCATGAACAAGAGGGTTTTGCGATGGACACACAGCTGGGCCGGTTGGAGGTAAACGGGGCAGACCTCCATCCCGGGACCATGCGCCTCACCGTGAAGTCATTGGGAGCAAGGGGACTGGACCTGGCCATGGATGAACTGGATTTATCCGGCATGGGACTGCAACTGGATGCACTTTTTTACGATACCGACAGCCTGTCTGTGCACATTGCCTCACTGAGCGGAAAGATGAACGCATTCTCCCTTTCCCGGTTAAGCGGACATGTTCATGCCGGCCGGGGTGGAAGCAGCGTGCAAGACCTGGTGGTGGAAAGCGGGCAGTCCCGCCTGAAGGCATCCCTGGCCACCTCCATGCCCTTGCTGGCACCCCAGCTGCCACCCGGCAGTCACCACAGCCTGCAGCTCGATGTAGGGGAGGCTGTGGCCGGCCCCGACCTGGTCCACCTGTTTCCTGAAGCCCGGATGCTATTCCCGGATCAGGATGCGCCACCCATCCACCTCTTGCTTTCCGCCTCGGGACGGCTTGGAGACCTCTGGCTTGACACCCTTGATGTGGAGATCCCGGGACGCCTGGTGGCCTCCACGGCGGGCAGGGTCAGCCAATGGCCAGAGACGGACTCCATGCATTTCCATATCCCCCGCCTGGTCCTTGAAGGGTACCCCGCCACCTGGATGGCCTATCTGCCCCCCGGATTGTTGGCGCAGGATCCGGCCCTGCACGGACACCTGGAAATGGAAGCTGCGTTCATGGGGCAGCTGTCCGACTTTGAAGCCCGAACCCTGATCCGGTCAGATATGGCCAGCCTGGCGGCCGACTTTGTTTACAAAGAGGAGGGGGGCTTGCCGGTATGGCAGTCTGTGCTGTCTTTCTCCAGTCCGGACCCACTGGCTGTGGTGGGACAGGAAGGCCTGATAAAAGACCTGTACCTTAGCCTTGAAGGCCAGGGCACAGGCTTCCAGCCCGAAAGCATGGAGATGGAAGGCCTGCTCCGCATCGATTCGGCCCTGTTTAACGGCTACCGTTACAGGGGACTGGAGCTGGCCCTGCAGGCCGGGGATGCCCGGATCGGGGCAAAGCTGGCCTATGGGGATGAGCACCTGCGGCTGTCGGCCAGCAATGAGTTGTTGCTTGGGGGGGACGATCCCCTGGTGGAAATGGACTGGCAGCTGGACCACCTGAACCTGCAGGCCCTGGCATTCAGCGAGGAGCTGATCGCCCTGCAAACGAAACTGTCGGCCCGCATGGCCTTTCGCCAGGATGACTTTCCCGATGGCTGGCTGAAGCTGGAGGATACACATGTCTTGCTGGACAGGGAGGTGTTTTCCATGGACAGCCTCGTGCTCAACACCTCGGTACAGGACGGACAATACGGGATAAGCCTAAGGGCGCCATTCCTCAGGGCCATCTACCAGGCCAACGTGCACCCCGCATCACTTCCCGGGATCATGAGCGCCCACCTGGGCGGCTACCTGGAAGAGAGTGATGAGGGGGGAGGGCAGGAGCCCGGACGCTTCAGGCTCTCCCTGGAGATAAGTCCCTCACCCTATGTGAGCGAGGTGCTGCTGCCGCAGATTCAGTCGTACGATACCGTCAGGGTGGAGGCCCGCTTTGACGCCGGGGAGCGCGACCTGATGCTGGACATCGGCCTGCCAGACTTGGTGGTGGCCGGCTGGCACCTGCAAAACCTGGAGATTAGGGGCGAGTCGGACCCACAATGGATGGACCTTAACCTGAACATCTCGTACCTTGATGGGCACCAGCTGAGCCTGCGCGACATTGGCCTGGACGCTCACCTGGCAGACCACGCCCTGTCGTTTGACCTCTCCTTTGCCGACCTGCATAACAACCCCTGGCTGGCCCTCCATGGTGAGCTTGAACAGAAGGAAGGGGTGAGCATCATTCGCTTTGGTGAAGAGATGCTCCTGAACCGCCAGCCCTGGCGCATGGCACCTTCCAATGAACTTCGGCTGCTGGCGGATAACCTGCTGGTCAGGGACCTTCACATGGAGACGGACGGGAAGGCCTTCAGCCTGTCCAGCAAGCAATATGATGACCCTGACTCCTCGCTGGAGCTGATGATGAAAGCCATTGACCTCGGACAGTTTGACCTGCTGGGAGACGCTCCCCTGGTGGAGGGGATCTTTGACGGACGGGTAGAGCTGTGGGACCTCTTTACCAGCCCGGTCTTCACCGCCGACCTGTCGGTGGCCGGCCTGGGCCTCCAGGGGGAGGTGCTGGGTGACCTGCATCTCCTGGTGGACAGTCCCGAGCCCGGACTCTTCATGGCTGAGGCCGATATGAGCGGTTATGGCAACCGAATCGCCATAAGCGGGCTTTACCGCCAGGGAGAGCCGGACTTCATTGACTTTAACCTGATGGTGGATAAGCTGGAGATGTCGGCGGTTGAAGCCCTCACCATGGAGCAGCTGAAGGAGCTGGAGGGACACGTGTCAGGCCACCTGCACCTCCGGGGCGATCCGTCCCGGCCCGCCATAAGCGGCAACATCGGCTTTCATGAACTCAGCTTTTTTGTCCCCTTCCTGAATTTGGCCTACCGTATTCACGATGAAAGGATTCTCTTTGACGATGGCCGGATCAGTTTCAGCCATTTCACCCTGCTCGACCGGAGCGAGCGCTCTGCCAACCTGGACGGACATATCGACATCCACACATTGTCCGATATCCGGTTTGACCTTAGACTGGATTCGGACAATTTTCTGCTCATGGATTTGCCCAGGGAAAACAACGAATTGTTTTTTGGCAGGATGCTGATCGACACCCGCCTGCGCCTTCGTGGTGACCTGGCCAGCCCCGTGCTCGAAGGCAGCATCAAGCTCAACCAGGGCTCCTCGCTGTCGGTCATCCCCCCGCAGACCGAACCAGAAGCCATAGGCGACGAAGGGGTGGTGGAGTTCATCTCCATCGCCGACGAACTGTTTGCCGACCTGATGCTGCGGCCTGACGAGCCACAAGCGATGATGTCGGTCTTTGAAAACCTGGATATGAGCGTTAATGTGGAGATTGACCCGCAGACAGAGATGCGCATCCTCCTGGACGAGGTGGCCGGTGACTTTTTGGAGGTGCGCGGCGGGGGCCTCATAAGCTATGGTGTCGACCCGGGCGGCCGCATCAGCCTGTCGGGCCGCTACGAGATCAGCCAGGGCGCCTACCAGATGACCTTCTACGACGTGATACGCCGCAACTTCAGCATTGAAGGGGGCAGCAGCATTGTGTGGACCGGTGACCCCCTGGATGCCACGGTGGATATTGCCGCCAAATACACAGTCCGTACCTCCGTCAGGGAGCTGATGGCCTCCCACGCCCCGGCGGCCGGACAGCAGGAGGCGGCTTTCCGGCAGATTTACCCCTTTGAGGTGTTCCTGCGGATGAGTGGCGAGCTGATGAGGCCTGAGATCAGCTTTGAGATCGCCCTGCCCCCGGAACACCGCGGGGCCATGGAAGGACGCCTGCAGGCCCGCCTGGCAGACCTGAACAATAATGAGTCCGAACTGAACAAACAGGTCTTTGCCCTCCTGGTGCTGGGCAGCTTCATCCAGGATGACCCGCTGGCAGCCATGATGGCTGGTCCGGGACTCACCTCCACGGCCAGGAACAGTGCCAGCCGTATCCTGTCCCAGCAGCTGAACAGGTTGTCAGACAGATATATACGAGGTGTGGACATCCGGTTCGACCTGGAGTCTTACGAGCAGATGGACAACGGGCAGCTGACAGGCAGAACGGAGCTGCAGATGGAAGTGTCACGTGACTTCCTGGATCAGCGCCTGCGCATCACTGCAGGGGGACACCTGGAGCTGGAAGACGAGACACGACGACAGGTCAACCCCGCTGATATTGCCGGCGACTTCAGCGTAGAGTACCTGCTTGACCCTGCCGGACGCTTTACCCTGAAGGGTTTCAGGGAACGGAAATTCCAGGATGTGTTCGACAACGAAGTGATAGAAACGGGCCTGTCTCTGACATTCAGGCAGACATTCAACGATTTCAGGGAGTTGTTTTTTAGACGAGAAGAGGAAAGTACTGACAGCGAGCCATGATGAAAGCCTTCTGCCATAAGATACGTGTTTGCTGCCTGTCCGGGCATAGGTTGTCAATGGTCGTGGCGGCATCGGGCATCCTGCTCCTGGGCTCCTGCACGGGACTGCGCAAATTGCCTGAGGATGAGCTGTTATACAAAGGCAGCAAGATACACATTGAGCAGGTGGAAGAATTCAAGGACGACAGGCCTGTTGAGCGTGAGCTTCGCAGGGTGCTGCGCCCCGTTCCCAACAGCACCTTCCTTATGTCACGTCCCCGTCTGTGGATGTACCAGGTGTCGGGTGAGCCCACCGGGCGGGGACTGAGACACTGGATGAGGAACCGCCTGGGGGAGGAGCCGGTGCTCTTTGACGAGGCCTCCCTTGAACGCAACCTGCGGCTGCTGGAAAACAGGCTGTTCAATATGGGCTATTTCGATGCGCGGCTTGACCACCATACCGACAGCGCGAAAAGGACAGTGGCTGTACACTACCACCTTGGGTTGCGCGCACCTTACAGCATCCTCTCGGTGCAAAAGGTCGAAGGGGACAGCCAGCTGGCCATAGCCATCAACAAGGCACTGGAAGAAACCACGCTCAGGCCGGGCTTGCCCTACAGCCTTGAGGCCCTGCGCAGGGAAAGGCGCCGCATCGACAATGAGCTCAAACAAGCCGGATACTTCTATTTTCATCCGGACCACATCCTGTTCCGGGCAGATACCCTGGCCGGACCCAGGCAGATCAGGCTGTATACCACCATCAAGCCCGATATCCCCGTGGCAGCCACCAGGCAATACCGCATTCGGAACATCCTGGTGCAGGCCGACTACATGACACCTGCCGCCTCCGGACAACAAAGGGATACCCTGTAC
The DNA here is from genome assembly GCA_007120675.1 of Bacteroidales bacterium. Taxonomy (GTDB): domain Bacteria; phylum Bacteroidota; class Bacteroidia; order Bacteroidales; family UBA7960; genus PUPG01. The sequence continues at coordinate 10,429 of SKNE01000049.1, read as the reverse complement.
CTTGGCGAGGGTATCCGCTTTGTGGATGCCCTGCAGCAGTTTGACCCGGCGGCCATCAAGCGCTCGGTGTTTTTACGCCGCGACAGCCTTTACAGGGTGAGGGATCACGACCGCACCCTCAACCACCTCATGAGCCTGGGCATTTTCCAATTCATCAATATGCGCTTTCAGCCGGCTGAAGAGGCGGGAGAGGCGGTGCTGGATGTGCGGGTATTACTGACACCACTTGAACGGCGGTCGGTCTCCGCCGAGTTGCGTGGCGTCACCAAGTCAAACCACTTTGCCGGGCCCGGACTGAATACCGAATTCACCAACCACAACCTGTTCAGTGGTGCCGAGTCGTTCAGGCTCAGCCTGAGCGGCGCATATGAGAGCCTTGTGGGCAGGCAGCGTACAGCCTCATCCCGTGAGTTTGGACTGGACGGCACCCTGAGCTTTCCGCGTTTTCTGCTGCCGCGCGGCTGGAAGGCCAGTGCGGAGGTGCTGGCACCCAAGACCAATCTGTCCATGGGCATCAACTATATGAGTCGCACCGACGCATTCAGTCTGGTGAGCCTGCAGGCCCAGTACGGCTATGTGTGGAACAGGGACCTGGCCACGCAGTTCAGGGTGAGCCCCCTGGTGTTCAACCTATATGTCCTGGGCAATGTGGATGAGGAGATGGAAGGGGTGCTGATAGGCGGCAGCCTCCTGCGCAGGGGGCTGTTTGAGCAGTTTGTGGTGGGTGGACAGTACAGTTACATCTATAACTCACGCCTCAAAGAGGCGCGGGAAACGGACTGGTTTTTCCAGTTCAACCTGGACCTGTCGGGAAATATCGCTTACCTGCTGATGAGGGGACTGCCGGGTGTCTCTCCCCTGGAAGATGGTGGCTATGGACTGTTCAGGCAGAGCTTCGCCCAATACGCCCGGGGTGATGTGGACCTCCGCCACTACCGTCAGCTGGGAGAGGGTCACCGCCTGGTGAGCCGCATCTTCCTGGGAGCAGGCATCCCCTATGGTAACTCGGATGTCATGCCCTATGTAAAGCAATTTGTGATTGGCGGCTCGAACAGTGTTCGCGCCTTCCATCCGAGATCGCTGGGTCCGGGAACCTACAGTCCGGACCAGGAAGACGTTATCGGATACAACATATACCAGACCGGCGAACTCAAGCTGGAAGCCAACCTGGAGTATCGTTTCGACATCACCAACCTTTTCAAGGGCGCCTTTTTCCTGGATGCGGGCAATATCTGGCGCCTGCGTGAGGACGAAGAGGTCCCCGGGGGGACCTTTTCGCCGGACAGTTTTTACAGGGAGATCGCCGTGGGTGCAGGTACCGGCCTGCGCATCGATGCCAGCTTCTTCATCCTCCGTTTCGACTTTGCCTTTCCGCTGGCCAACCCGGCCGTGGACAGCGATGGATTCTTCGATCCGGTACGCCTCCATGACAGGTCATGGAGGCGTGACAACCTGGTGTTCAGCCTGGCTATTGGCTATCCCTTCTAGTGTATTTCAATTTCGATCCATCCTGAACGGTCGGGTGGCTCGGGCACGGGCCAGGGCCTGGGCGGGTTCTCCTCCAGCTCCCGCAGCAGGATCTCCACCGCTTTTTCCAGCGAGGGATCCTGGCCGCGAACCAGCTTATGTGGCTCGTCAACCACTTCGATGTCAGGGTAAACGCCGATCCCTTCGATGATCCACTCACCCGCCTCATCATAGATGCCGAAGCGGGGCACGCCAATGTAGCCGCCATCCTTCAGTCGGGCATTGGCCGTCATGCCCACCAGTCCGCCCCATGTGCGGGTACCGATGGTGGTGCCCAGATTCTTCTGCTTGAAAAAATAGGGGAAGGCATCGCCTCCGGAAGAGCTGAACTGGTTGATTAGCATGGCCTTGGGACCGTCATGGGCCACGCCGGGGGTGCGCATGGGGTAGTCCAGTCCGGCGCGATACCACTTGGCATGGGTTTCACGGGCAAGGATCTCCACCATGCGGTCGGGGATGAAGCCGCCACCGTTGAAGCGTTCGTCGATGATCAGGGCATCCTTGTGATGGTAGGCATACATCCCTTTGAACAGCTCCCGGTTGCCGTCGAAAGAGGTGTTGGGCACGTATATGTAACCGATGCGGCCTTGTGAGAGCTCGTCCACCATGGCGCGGCGACTGTTCACCCAGTCCAGGTGACGCAGCGCCACCTCGCTGGCAATGGGCCGGATGGTATAGTGCCTTGCCCCGCGGGCATCCGGACGGCTGTTCACGGCGATGCGCGTGGCTTTGTCCACCCTGCCCTCCAGGAACATATAAGGGTTCAGGTCCGTTGTCACCTCCTGCCCTTCGATACTGATCAGATAGTCACCCTCTCGCACGTCAATGCCCTGCTTGGTGAGGGGTGAGCGCAGTCCGTCCTGCCAGTTTTCGCCGGCATAAATTTTGGTGATCACGTACCTGCCGCTGTCGTGGTCGGCCTCCAGCTCAGCACCCAGCAACCCGGTCTCTATTCGCTCCACGCGTTCGAAATCACCATAGTCCACGTAGGCATGGCCCGTATTGGTCTCGGCAATGATCTCACCGAACATGTAGTCCAGGTCAAAGCGATGATTCAGGTAAGGCAACAGCTGGGCGTAGCGGGCATAAAACCCGTCCCAGTCGATGTTGTGAAGGTTCTCCACGTAGAAGAAGTCGCGGTAGATGCGCCATCCGTCAAGGAAGATCTGCTGCCACTCCTTCACCGGGTCGATGCGCATGGTCATCTGATCCAGGTTGAGCTTCCCGTCTCCCGCGCTGCGGCCGGGCGACAGGCTCTCCACCCCATAGTCGCCGCGGTGCTGGTAGAGGAATTTGCTTTCATCGGCGCTGACAATCCCCATGCTGATCCCCTCCATGATCGACTGGTCGCTCTGCTCACTAAGCACATACCGTCGCATGCCGCCGCTGTTGAAATAGACCAGTCCGTCGGTGACCGCCTGCAAGCCCCAGTAACTGCCTGCCTGCAAAGGGAAGGCCACCGTGCGGTGATCCACCCCCTCAAAGTCGATACGTACATGGATCTCCTCCCCACCGTCACCACCGCCTGTTTCCTCCCCGTTGGGCTCCAGGGTTTCTTTGGGCTCGAAGAGCCTGGGGCTGTCATTGGTCAGGTGCAGTGCGTAGATGCGTGTGGCGTTGTTGTACAGGTAGTTGAACTCAAAGCTGGAGAACGTGAGGTTGAAGTCGCGGTTGGACACAAAGAAGATGTATTCGCCGCACTGGCTGAATACCGGATTGCTTTCGCTATAGGTGTCGCCGGTGAGTTGCCTGGCCACCCCCGTTTCCATGTTGTATACCCAGACGGCCGCCAGGCCGTTGCGGCTGCTCTTGGCATAGGTGATCCAGCGGTTATCGGGAGAGAAGTCATAGTGGCGTATCTCTTCGGCCGTGGGGCGGTCTATTTCCGTGAGCGTTTCACTTTCCACATCCAGGAGATAAAGCCTCATGGAGCGGTCGAAAAACACCAGGTGGCGGCTATCGTGCGACCACCTGGGCTGATACTTCCATCCCTGGCTCCCTTGTGTTACCTGGCGGGCTTCGGCGTCGGGATCGTTTCTTTGCAGGTAGATCTCGTACTCGCCTGTGCGGTCATCCACATAGGCGATCCACTCCCCGTCGGGAGACCACTGCGGGTAAACGGCACGCACTCCCTGGCTCCTGGTCAGGTTGTGGGTGGTGCCTTCGCCTGCGGGCACCGAAAAGATATCGCCGCGGGCATCAAACAATACGCGATTGCCGCTGGGGGATATGGCCATGCTGTGGATGTCGTCTTTCACATTCTTGTGATAGGGCAGGGTGTTGGCAAAATCATACTGGATGTTGACCACCACCCGCTCCAGCTCCTCTGAATCCAGGTCGAGGCGGTAGAGGTAACCGCCACTTTCATACACCAGCTGGTTGCCCGTGCCGCTGGGCCACATGACATCAAAATCGTCGTGGAACGTCAGCTGGCGCACCTCTTCTGTGTTCACATCGTAGCTGTGTATGTTCAGCCACTTATCGCGGTCGGAGGCAAAATAGATCTTGTCGCCATACCAGTGGGGGATGTGGTCGGTCCCCTGAAAATCGGTGATTTCCCAGGAGTGGTTCTCCTCCAGGTCGTAGATCCAGAGGTTGGAGGCGCGGCCACCCTTGTACCGTTTCCACGTACGAAACTCCCTGTCCACATAAGCAAAGGCCACCTTGCTGCCATCGGGCGACAGGGTGCCGAAGCCACCGTGGGGGATGGGCAGCGGCTCCTCCAGTCCACCCTCCCTGTCCACCAGGAAATACTTGCCCATGCGGTCACCATAGGGGGTGCGGTTGCCCCTGAAGAGGATCTTGCGGCTGTCGGGTGTCCATCCCAGGACCACGTTGTCGAATCCGCCGCGGGGAGGCATGGGGCCCACGTCGTTATACCAGGTTAGCTGGCGGGGGGTGCCACCCTGGGAAGGCATGACATATACCTGCCGCGAACCGCTGTACTCGGCGGAAAAGGCAATCCATTGTCCGTCGGGCGAGAGCTTGGGAAACAGCTCCAGCCCCTTGTGCGAGGTGAGCTGGCGTGCATCGCCGCCCGAAGCACTCACAGTCCAGATATTGCCGGCATACACAAAGACGATCTGGTCGCCGCTGATGTCGGGAAAACGTAAAAGGCGTGCATCCTCGAGGGCGTGGACACCCGTGAAGGTACACAGCACGATCAGGCTGAAAATGAAGGATAGAATACGTGTTTGCATGCGGATAAGATTTAGGTTTATGATGGCTTTAGCTTGTTGAATAATCCGGCGGAAAATTACGCTTTTTTTTTCAGCTGGGAAAACCAACGGCAACCATGGCCACTTTCCCAAGCCGCGAAATAAATGTAACTTTGCGGGGTTTACACATGGGACACACCGATGAAATCCCGTTCACAATCTGAAAACAGCGATGAGTTTTATATTTCCCGGTTTTTTGTTTGCCCTGTCTGCGATCGCCATCCCGGTGATCATCCACTTATTCCGTTTCCGGCGCTTCCGCACGGTCTACTTTCCCAATATTGCCTTCTTGCAGCAGCTCAGCGAGGTGTCAGACAAGGAATCCCGCCTCAAGCACTTGCTGGTGCTGATTGCCCGAATCCTGGGCATCGCACTCCTGGTGATGGCTTTCGCCCGCCCTTATATCCCTTCGGATGATGAGGGGATCAGTCCGGAAGGCAACGCCGTGGGCATTTATATTGACAACTCCTTCAGCATGAACGCCCTCTCTTCCCAGGGCCGTTTGCTGGATGAAGCCAGGTCCAGGGCCCTGGAGATTGCCTCCATGTACGGACCATCGGATCAGTTCCTGCTCCTGACCAATGATTTTGAGGGACGTCATCAGCGCTTTGTCAGCCGGGAGGAGTTTATCTCCATGGCGGAAGAGGTGGATGAGTCGGCCCGCGTGCGCTCTACCGCCGAAGTGATGAAACGGATGGAGGAGCTCTTCGCCCACGAAGGCTTTTCTCACCAGAGGGCCTATTACCTGAGTGACTTTCAGAAAAGCACGTCGGGACTGGCCGATGCTGAGCCTGACAGCCTGCCGCAGCCTTATTTCATTCCCGTCCAGGCAGCACAGAGCGACAATGTGTTCATCGACTCACTCTGGCTGGAGTCACCGCTTGTGCTGCCCGGCCAGGTGGTCAATCTGTTTGTGCGGATCAAAAATGATGGGGTGCAGGATCTGGAAAATCAACCCCTCCGGCTTTTGGTTGAGGGGCAGCAGCGGTCGGTTGTCTCCTACGACCTGGTGCCGGGAGGTGAATCTGTCGTTGAACTGAGCTGGTCGGCGGGGACCAGTGAGGTGGAGCAGGCCTACGTGGAGATCAACGATTACCCGGTGACCTTTGATGACAGGATGTATTTCAGCTACAGGATCACCAGGGAGATTCCGGTGCTCGCCCTGGAGGGGGAGGGCCGGAACACCTACCTCCACGCACTTTACGGGCGGGATGAGCTGTTTGATTACAGGACCATGCCCGGCTTCACCATCGACTTTTCAGCTTTTGCCGCCTACGGGCTGGTGCTGATGAGCGATTTCGACAGGATCCCCACCGGACTGTCCATGGCGCTGCAGGATTTTGTCAACGGGGGTGGAAGCCTGGTCATCTTTCCCGGCAGCGGGATGGACATCCCCTCATACAATCAATTCCTGTCCGCCTTGTCTGTCGACACCTACGCACAACTGGATACAAACAGCCTGCGTGTAAGCTCACTCAATGAGCTGCACAGCATTTTCAGGGATGTCTTCGAGGAGATCCCTGAAAACATCGATTTGCCCCGTACCAACAGGCACTACGGCATCACCCGCCAGGTGGCATCTGGCGGAGAGGACCTCCTGCAATTGCAGAATGGGCGACCCTTCTTTGCTTCTTATCCGTCCGGGGAGGGGATGGTGTACCTTTCTGCCGTGCCACTAAGGGACGAATACAGCAATTTCCAGCGACACTCCGTATTTGTTCCCATCATGATCAACATCGCCTTGCAGAGCGGGCAAATGCAAAGGCCCTATCACGAGATTGGCAGTGGCCAGCCGGTACTGACCTCCAGGCGTGGCGCTGGTTCAGACCAGGTATATGCCTTGCGGCGGGATGGGTTCGAAGTGATTCCCGAGCAGAGACGGGCCGGCAACCAGGTGCAGTTGTTCTTTCATGACCAGGTAGAGCAGGCGCACAATTACCGCCTTTATTTGGGGGACGATTTCGTTGATGGCTTGTCCTTCAATTACGACCGCCGCGAATCGCTCATGTCTTTTTATGGGCAGGACGAGCTGGCTGAGCTGTTGGCCGACAGACAATTGGGATTTATCCAGGTGGTTGATGCGGGAGACAGGCCACTGGACCAGGTGCTGCATGAAATGGGACTTGGTAACCAGCTGTGGCGCCTGTTTGTGGCACTGGCGCTGCTCTTTCTGCTCATTGAGGTCCTGTTATTGCGGTGGTGGAAATGAGCCTGTGAACAGGTGTGGCAAGGCCTGTGGGTCGTTTTGCCCCCGCTTTATTGTCGTGCCGGATAACAGATATTTCATACTTTTGCACCACAGCGGCCATGAGATGGCTTAACGTCTCAGAGGGGCTTCCCGGATTTTATTGATTCAGCCGAGGTGGGTGCTTGCAGTGCCGATGTCGATCATACTGATAATGATGGTGAATGAAGACAATATGGGCGATGGTTTTATGGACCGGAACGAGGCGGACGATGCTTCGGGAACCGGCCGGGACACTGCGCGCCATGAGCTTAACCAGGAAACACAGCCCCATTCGGCCGAGATGGGAAGGCAGGTCAGGCTGGCCGGTATGTACAAGGACTGGTTCCTTGACTATGCTTCCTATGTGATCCTTGAAAGGGCTGTGCCCGACGCGCTGGATGGCCTCAAACCGGTGCAGCGGCGCATATTGCACGCCATGAAGGATCTGGACGATGGCCGTTATAACAAAGTGGCCAACATCATCGGCCATACGATGAAATATCATCCCCATGGCGATGCCTCCATAGGCGACGCCCTGGTACAACTGGGCCAGAAGGACCTGCTCATCGATACCCAGGGTAACTGGGGTAACATCCTGACGGGCGATAGCGCTGCCGCCCCCCGCTACATAGAGGCAAGGCCCTCAAAATTTGCCCTTGCGGTCCTTTACAATCCCAAGACCACCACCTGGAAGAACAGCTATGACGGCAGGAACAAGGAGCCTGTTCACCTGCCGGTAAAATTTCCCCTGCTGCTCGCCCAGGGCGTGGAGGGCATTGCCGTGGGCCTGGCATCAAAAATCTTACCACACAATTTCATTGAGCTGGTGGATGGCTGTATCGGCTACCTCAGGGGGGAGGAACCGGACATCCTGCCTGACTTTCCTTCAGGGGGGACGGCTGATTTTTCCCGCTACAATGGGGGACTGCGCGGTGGCAAGGTTCGTATCCGTGCCAGGATCCAGATCCAGGACAAGAGAACGCTGGTGATCAATGAGATTCCTTTCGGCACCACTACCGTCAGCCTGATGGACAGCATTGTGGCCGCCAATGATAAGGGGAAGATCAAAATCAGGAAGATCGAGGACAATACCGCAGGCCAGGTGGAAATAGTGGTTCACCTGGCTCCGGGCATTTCGCCCGACCAGGCCATCGATGCCCTTTACCTGTTCACCGACTGCGAAGTGAGCCTGTCGCCCAACTGCTGTGTGATCGACCGGGGCAAGCCCCGATTCATGAGCGTCAACGAGCTACTGAGGCTCTCCGCCAGTAACACACTGGCCTTATTGAAAAAAGAGCTGGAAATCGAGCGCGATGAGCTGATGGAACAGCTCCTTTATGCCAGCCTGGAGAAAATATTCATCGAAAACCGCATATACCGGAAGATTGAACAGTGCGAGACATGGGAGGCGGTGCTCCAGACCATTGACAAAGGCCTCGACCCCTTCAAAGAGCAGTTTTACAGGCCCATTGACCAGAAGGACATCCTGCATTTGACCGAGATCAAAATAAAACGGATCTCCAGGTATGATGTGAAGAAAGCCGACAAAGAGATCAGCAAGCTGGAAGATAAGCTGGCAAAGGCCCTCCACCACCTGGAAAACCTGGTTGACTATGCCGTTGCCTACTACCGGGACGTGAAGGAGAAGTTTGGCCGGGGCCGCGAACGAAAGACCGAGATACGCTTTTTTGACAGCATCGAAGCATCCCGCGTGGCGGTGGCCAACGAAAAGCTCTATGTGAACCGCGAGGAGGGCTTTGCCGGAACCGCCCTGAAGAAAGATGAATTTGTTTGCGAATGCTCCGACCTGGACGACATCATCGTGTTCAGGGAAGATGGCAGCTACCTGGTGACCAAAGTCACCGAGAAGTCCTTTGTTGGCAAGAACATCATCCACATCGGCATCTTTGAGCGCAACGATGATCGCACCATATACAATGCCATCTATCGCGACGGGCACGGCGGGGCCATATACATGAAGCGCTTCCCCGTGAAAGGGGTGACACGCGACAAGGAATATGTGCTCACCAAGGGGACCAAAGGCAGCAAGGTGCTCTATTTTACCGCCAACCCCAATGGCGAGGCGGAAGTGGTGACGGTTTCCCTCAGGCACAAGCCGAGGCTGAAGAAAACCGTGTTTGAGATGGACTTCAGTGAACTGGCCATCAAAGGAAGGGGTGCAGCAGGAAACATTCTGACCAGGCACGCTGTCAGGCGCATCGTTCTCAAAGATGAGGGGGTGTCGACGCTGGGGGCCATAGGGATCTGGTTTGATGAAACGGTGCTACGGCTTAATTCAGACAAAAGGGGCCACTTCCTGGGTGATTTCAAAGGGGATGAAAAGATCCTGGCCATTTTCAAAAGCGGTGAATACAGGGTGATGAACTTCGATCTGTCCAATCACTTTGATGACAAACCCCTCATCATTCAAAAAATGCGGCCAGGCACCATCGTCACAGCGGTTTATTATGACGCCGGACAATCATATCACTACATCAAACGCTTTGAACCGGAAGCCAGCGGGAAGATCACTCCCTTCATAGGGGATAATAAGGACAATGAGCTGGTTCTGGCGAGTACCGGGGAACAGCCCAGGCTGATGGTCTTTTTCCCTGAATCCGACAGGCGCCAAAAGACACAGGAGGAGATCGATGTGCCCGACTTCATCGCGGTGAAAAGTCACCGCGCCCGTGGCAAGCGTGTGTCGCAGACAGCGATTGAAAGGATGGAGTGGATCGATGTCGCCGAAGATGATGTGGCAGGGACAGGGGAGCCTTCGGATGACCAACCGGTGGCAGCCGTGCAGGAAACGGCCGGTCAGGCAGGCGAGCAGTTGCCGCCCCGTGAGCCGGACGAAGAAATGCAGGAGGCAGTTGCCCCGGGAGATAATGAGCCGCCTGGCGATGAGTCCCCGGAGGCCGGGCAGGAGACAGACGATTCGGTGGATAAGGAGCCGACTGGCGATGAGTCCCCGGAGGCCGGGCAGGAGACAGACGATTCGGTGGATAAGGAGCCGACTGGCGATGAGTCCCCGGAGGCCGCAAGGGAGGCGGATGCGCCGGGGGGCAGGCAGTCACCGGCCGATGCGCCGGCCGAAGGCGGGCAGGAGAAGTCCCGCCCCGGGAAGCGGCACCCCCGGGGGCAACCCGCCGCAGGGCGTCCCAAAAAACAGTCCGCCCCGGCCGGGGATGAGGATGAGGGAGGTGACGGGGATAAAGAGGAGGCAGCTCCCGGCAAGAAAAAAAAGAAGGCAGAAGGGAAAAAAGCCCCCTCCATTGACAGGAAGCTGGGGCAGATTAGACTGGACCTGGATATTTGAACCCTTCCTCCGGGTAAAGCCCATGATCCATGCCGGCAGAACCGGATCTGCACAGTAATTCAGTCAAAAAGAGGGAAAACGATATGATACGTGTTGGCATCAATGGCATTGGCCGTATAGGCAAACTGGTGTTCAGGC
>SKNE01000012.1 GCA_007120675.1 Bacteroidales bacterium | reverse complement strand
TTTTGCTTGCCTGTGCTTACTCCTGGTTGCTCCGGTGACATCTTTTCCCCAGCCGCCCGATGAACCTGTGCCGGTTCCCCTGGCGGATCCTGGCGGGGTGGCGGCGGAGAATGATACGATCGCCGATGAGGATCAGCGTATCCGTGAGACAAGGGTGATCCTGGAAGACAAGGTGGATTATTCGGCGGAGGATACCATATACCACGATATCCGTAACCGCAGGGTGTACATATACGGTGATGCCGAGCTAAGTTATGGCGAGATGCACCTGAGTGCGGCCTACATCATGATAGACTTCAATACGAATGAACTCTATGCCAGCGGCCTGCCAGATACAGCAGGCGTCATTCAGGGCCGTCCTGTTTTCCAGGAAGGGGTGCAGAACTTCCAGTCGGATGAGCTGAGGTATAATTTTGAAACCAGGCGCGGACGCACCATCGGCGTGGTTACCGAAGAGGCTGACGGGTTTGTCCATGGCGAGGTGGTGAAGCTGCAGCCAAACCGCGAGGTGCATGTGGCCGACGGAAAATATACCACCTGCAGTGATCCCGACCCGCACTTTCACATCGCTTTCAGGCGGGCCAAGATCATTCCCAACGACAAGATCGTTTCCAGCCTGGCCTACCTGGTGATCATGGACGTCCCCACCCCCTTGTTCATACCCTTCGGATTTTTTCCCAACAAACGGGGGCAGGCATCGGGCATACTGGTGCCCTCCTACGGGGAGAGCCGCAACCGGGGCTTTTACCTTGAGAACGGGGGGTTCTACTGGGGCATCAATGAATATTTTGACCTGTCGGTAAGGGGTGACATCTTTTCGCGGGGCAGCTGGGCCCTGCGGGCCGGTTCTGACTATACGGTAAGGTATCGCTTCAGTGGCAACGTTAACCTTACCTATGCCGTGAATGTGCTGGGTGAAAGAAACCTTCCGGGCTATGAGCGCAGCAGGGACTTCCGGGTCCAGTGGAACCACAACCAGGCACGCCAGGCGCACCCCACCCGCACTTTCAGGGCCAGCGTCAATGCAGGCAGCCGCCAGGCCAGCCGATTCAACCCGGTGTCGGATGAGGACTACCTCTCCAACACCTTTTCCTCCAACGTGTCCTATGCCCGGAGCTGGGCCGGCATGTACAACTTCTCAGCCAACCTGCGCCACAGCCAGAACACAAACAACCAAATGGTGGATCTGAGCCTGCCGGAGATCACCTTCAACGTGAACCGCTTTTTTCCCTTCCGGCGCGACCGGCCGGGGCAGGATAGCCGGTGGTACGAAGACATCAGTGTAAATTACAACATGGTGGCGCGAAACGAGTTGAGCATACCGGACTCGTTGCTGTTCTCAGAGGATGCGCTGCAACGGTTCAGAAACGGGATGCGCCACGAGATCCCCATTAGCTATGATACGCGCGTTTTGCGCCACTTCAATTTCAATGCCGGCGTCAATTACAGCGAAAAGTGGTACCTGAGCACCATCCGCAAGGAGTGGGACGATGACATCCTGGTGATCACCCCCAACGACACCATCTATGGTGCCCTTGTTACGGACACCGTCAGGGGCTTTGAGGCCGCCAGGGAGTTCAGTTTCACCTCCGGGCTCAGCACACGCCTTTACGGGATGATGCAGTTTCAAAGGGGGCCTGTCAGTGCCCTCAGGCATGTGATAACCCCTCGTGTCAGCTTCACCATGCGTCCCGATTTTGCCGATGCTTTCTGGGGCTATTACGAGGATTACTACGATCCGGTCAGGGACGAGCAGGTAAGTTATTCCATTTTCGAACAGGGAATTTATGGTGGTCCCCCACCGGGAAGGTCTGGCAACCTGGGCTTTTCCATATCCAACAACCTGGAGATGAAGGTGCGCAACAGGAGAGATCCGGAGGAGGGGGACAGGAAAATTGTGCTGGTGGACAACCTAAGCATCAGTGGTGGATATGATCTGGCACGTGACTCCTTGAATTTCAGCGACATTCGCGTCAGCGGCCGTACGCGCCTGCTGGGCAACTTCGACATAAGCTATTCCAGCAGCTGGACCCCTTATGCACGCGATGCGGAGGGCCGCCTCATTGATCAGTTTCTGTGGCAGACCGACCGGCGCTTTCTGCAACTGAACAACACCAGCTGGAACCTTAACCTGAATTACACCCTGCGTTCCGGTGAACGGGGTTCACGGCAGGCGGGCGACGGACAAGCGGGTCTGACCCCTTCCGGGGATATGGGTGAAAGGGGAATCCCGGACCGGGAGATGAACGGCAATGGCAGGCCCGAGCCGGTGATGCCGGAAATGGCCCCGGTCAACGGGATCGATTACAGCGTGCCCTGGAATTTGACATTCAGCTACTCTTTCAACTATAACGCCCGTTATCGCTTCATGGACGACAGCATGGACCGCAACTACATCCAGAACCTGTCCGTCAGGGGCGATGTGCACCTGACCCCCAACTGGCGTGTGGGTTTCCGCACAGGCTATGATTTCGACAACAACAAGCTCACATATACATCCATAGATGTTTACCGCGACCTGCATTGCTGGGAGATGACCTTCAACTGGATCCCCATGGGTTTCAGGCAGAGTTACAATTTCACCATACGGGTTAAGTCCAGTGTCTTACAGGACCTGAAGCTGACGCGGCGCACACATCATATGGACCGCGGATTCTTTTAAACCGGGCCTGGCCATTGTTTTTGAAAGCTGGTAACCAGTCTGTTGTGAGCTGGTCTAAACTGCTGAAAGCCGCTGCCGCCAGCACAAATCGCTGTTCAATGAGGTACGATGAACATTTGCTCAAGTCCCTGGCTACTTCCCTGCTCAGTCGTTGCGGGGTGCCTGACCAGGATGCCCTGGCCACCTCCGGGGTCCTGGTCGCCGCCGAGATGCGCGGCATCCCCTCCCACGGCTTGCTTCGCCTGAATGATTATCTGAGGATGCTCTGCAGTGGCCGCATCAATTCCCGGCCCCGCATGAAGCTTGTCCATGAAACCGTTTCAACGGGCACCCTGGATGGGGATAATGGCCTGGGGCCGGTGGTGGCGAGGCATGCGATGGAGCTTGCCATAGGAAAGGCTGGTGAGGCAGGGACAGCCTGGGTGGCTGTCCTGAACAGCAACCATTTCGGCATTGCGGCCTATTATGCCATGATGGCCCTTGAACACCGGATGATTGGCCTGTGCATGTGCAATGCCAACCCCCTGGTTGCACCCACTTTCTCGGCAGAGGGGATGCTGGGAACAAATCCCCTGGCGGTGGCCGTTCCGGCCGGATCCGAACCGCCCATGGTGGCAGATTTCGCCACGGCCGTCATCGCCCGCGGCAAGGTGGATCTGCTGCATAAGCAAGGCTTAACCATTGAGCCGGGTTTTGTACAGGAACCCGATGGGAGCCCGAGCGAAGATCCGGGCGTCCTGGGCAGGGGGGGCGCCATCCTCCCGCTGGGCAGCACAAGGCAATACGGGAGTCACAAGGGCTATTGCATGGCCGCGATGGTAGATGTGCTCTCGGCCGTGCTCCCGGGTGCCAACTTTGGCCCCTTTGTGCCCCCTTCGGTGGACTGGCTGCCGGTGAAGGCGGATTTGCCCGGAAAGGGAACAGGACACCTGTTCGGTGCTTTTCGCGTGGACGCATTCAGACCCGGGCAGGCCTTTCTTGACGCCATGGACCACTGGATCCAAACCATGCGGAGTGCCACCCCGGCAAAGGGGCATGACCGGGTATTGATCCCGGGAGATCCCGAGCGGGAAGCGGAACGGCGGCACGGGCAAACGGGCGTATCCATCAAGCCGCAGGTGAAGGAACAGCTCCGGCACTGGTGTGAAAAGCTAAAAATTGGCTACCCATTGTGAACAAATGCGGATGCACTGCCTGATTGTTTGGTATTTTATTTTACCTTTGCGTATTCATAACCATCAACCAAATTAATCTTATGAAAACAGCTATCCAAATTGCTCTGGTCGTTGTGATTATTGTATTGGCCTACTTTGTATATGACAGCATCATGGAGCCTGTCCGCTTCCGCCAGGAAGTGCAGCAGAGGGAGGGTGAAATCATCCAGCGCCTGAAGGACATTCGGGAAGTGCAGCGGTCACACAGGTCCAGGTATCAGCGATTTACTGCTGACCTTGATTCACTGGTGCTTTTTTACAAGATGGACTCACTGGCGGTGGTTCGCGCCATTGGATCGGTACCCGACACCCTGACCGAATCCGAAGCCGTGCGATTGGGCATTGTTGAACGGGACACCATGTGGATCCCGGCGCGCGACAGCCTGCTGAGGCATGCGAGGTATCCCATCGAAAGGCTGCCCGAGGTGCCTCATGGCGGCGGGAGACGCTTTGACATGGAAGCTGGATTCATAGAAAGAGGGCTTGTCAAACTCCCGGTGTTTGAAGCCAGGGTGCAACCCCACGTATACCTGGCCGATCTTGACAACTGGCGGGTCTACTACACACGTGAGGAGGGTCTCAGGGTTGGATCCATGCAGGAAGCCGTTTTGGATGGCAACTGGGAGTAAATGAACCGGACATCACATGACAGGCAGTCTCAGCAATACGCTCCGTATCGTTGACCCGGAATATGAAGCGGGGCCTGAAAGCAAAAAGAACCTGTCCATCGGGCTTTTGCCCGGTGGATTTGTTTTTTCTGTCATCGACCTGGAACGCTACAGGTACACCGCGCTGGAGGAGTATGTCCAGCCCGTGGATGATGCCCCTTACAGTTACCTGGATGCGCTTCCGGCCCTTTGCAGGGGCCACCGGCTGCTAAAGGGTGGGTTTGAGAAAATCAGCTTGTCCTATTACACACCTGAACTGATTTTACTTCCCCTGGACCTGTTCAATACCAGCGACAGCGGCATGCTGCCGGATCTCCTGGGCCAGGCGGGTCACAAGACACTCATCCGTCACGACATATTGAATATCCTGGGTGCAAGCGGCGTTTACCTGGCAGATCGGGAGGCGATCCGGGTGTGCGACTCGCTTTTCCCCACCTACCGCCTCCGCCACCACGGATCCGTACTGATTGAAAATATCCTGGCCAGCCAAAAGCTGGACAACTGGCGTGCCGACCTGGTGATTCACCTGCACGACAGGTATTTTGAACTTGTGCTGTTGAAAAAACAGCAACTGATCCTTTACAGGTCGTATCATGTTCGCAGCTTCGAGGATTTACTGTATTATGTCTTCCATGTCTTGCAGGAATTGAACCTGAGGCCATCTGGACTGACGTGCATGCTGACCGGTAAAATCGCCATGGATACACTGGAATATGAAAGCCTGAAAGCTTATTTCCGGCAGACCGGTTTCCCGGAAAAGAACGATATGTATACTTATCCCCCGGCATTTGACCAGGTCCCCTATCACTACTATTTTAATTTATTAAACCTGGATACATGCGGATAATCGGCGGCCAGCATCACCGCAGGATCCTGCGTCCCCCCGCCGGCTTGCCTGTCCGACCCACCACGGACAAGGCCAAGGAGGCCCTGTTTAACGTATTGAATCACCTGGTGGATTTCACCGGTTTGCGGGTGCTGGATCTGTTTGCCGGGACTGGCAGCATCAGCTATGAGTTTGCTTCCAGGGGAGCCGCATTGGTGGTGGCAGTGGACAAACACCCCAGGTGCATACGTTACATGAAGACCGTAAAAGAGGCCCTGGAACTGGACAAGCTGGTTTGCCTGCAGGGCGATGTGTTCCGTTACATGAAGCAGGGCAGGGATGTCTTCGACCTTGTTTTTGCCGATCCCCCTTTTTCGCTCCCGGGCCTGGCCGACATTCCCGACCAGGTTTTTTCATCCCAGCTGTTGAGCAGGGAGGGAATCCTTGTGCTGGAGCACTCTGACAGCCAAAGATTTCAAGCACACCCCCACTTCCTCAAAGAAAAAAAATACAGCAAGGTGCACTTCAGCTTTTTCTCCCAGGAGGGAAACATCCAATAGAAAAACGCGTACTTATATATAGACCAAAACACAATGAAATGAAGGCTATGGAAAGGGTTGCCCTGTTCCCGGGTACATTTGACCCCATCACGAAGGGACACGAGTCCATCATCAGGCGGGCGCTCCCCTTATTCGATAAGGTGGTCATCGCCATTGGCATCAATGACCAGAAAAAGAGCTTTTTCCCCTTAAACGAAAGAAAGCGGTGGATAGAGAATGTTTTCCGCAAGGAAGACCGCGTGGAGGTGATCACCTATGAGGGCCTCACCGTGGATTTGTGCAAAAGACTGGGAGTGCGTTACATCCTCCGGGGTTTGCGAACATCGGCCGACTTCGAGTTTGAGCGGAGCATCGGACAAATGAACAAGGCCATGTTCCCTGAATTAGAAAGCGTTTTCCTGCTCACCACCCCCGACTATACCGCCCTGAGCTCAAACATCGTGCGCGAAATCATACGCAACGGGGGGGATGCCAGGCCCTTTATTCCCGAAGGGGTCGACTTGAGTGTACCAAAACCCTGATCATCAAAATTTACAGATACCAGGTCAATGTCATGATCAAACACCTGCTCTTCATCCTGTCTCTTTTGTCTGTCCCCGCCATGGCCTGGCCGGGCGACACCATCCTGGTCAGCGGGGTGTTTCCCGGTGCCGGGGGACAAGAGATCAGGCTGATGGCACCGAAGGACATGTTCAGTCCCCAAAGCCGGGAGATCGTGTCCGCCATCGCAGACGAGGATGGTCACTTTTCCTTCTCCTTTACAGCAGATCGCACAAGGCAGTACGCTTTACGGGTGATGCAATTCAGCAACACCCTGTACGCCGGGCCGGGAAACGATCTGAAGCTGAGCTTTGACACCATCGACCTGGCCTCTTCCTCCCGGAATCCCTACCCCTTGCTTCAGCCATATCCCATGAAGGTCAGGAACAGGAATCAGGGACAGCCGGACCTCAATGAGTTATCCCATGAGTTACACCTGATGGTGGCCGACTTCCTCGAGGCTGAGGTGGCGCAGAATGTCCGGGCAAACCACCGGCCTGCTTTGCATGCTTTTTCCAGCAGGCTTGACTCGGCCTACCGGGACGTGGACCACCCTTTTTTCCAGGCCTATATCCGCTACTTCATGGCCTATTTACATTCCAGCCTGCATGCCACCCCGGTGGGTGAACTGATCCAGCTTTACCTGCTCGATCAGCCCGTTCTCTACGATCATCCCCTGTATGCGGATTTCTTCAAGTCCGTCATGGACAACTACATTTTTTCCGGCAGTCGCTCACTGCGGCTGTGGGAGCTGCAAAACCTGGTAAACGGGGAGGCTGACTACCATGGGCTGATGGAGTACCTTGAACGGGATCCGCTACTTGCCGATGACAGGATGCGGGAGCTGGTGATGACCAGGAGCTTGCAAAATATGTTGAACAGGAGAGGTTTTGACCCCGGGCAGGTGCTCAAGGTGTTGCAACAAACAGCTGCTTCCGGCAGGCATGCGGAACACCGCCAAATGGCCGGTCGCATCCTGGACCATCAACTGTCCCTGCGGCCAGGCAGCCGTGCCCCCTCTTTCAGCCTGGCGGATGCGGCGGGTGGCGAGCTTGTCCTGGATGATTTCCTGGGGCAGTATGTGTACCTTTTTTTTGGTTCAATGGCTTGTCCGGTCAGCATGGGAGAGATCGGTGCCTTGATGGACCTGGCAGAAGGCCTGGGGGATCAGCTAATGGTGGTGGGCATCCTGACAGACCATGACCCAGAAGGCATCGGTGAGCTCCATGGGCGCAATGCAGACAATGCGGTGTTCCTGCACTTTGGCGGGGATTACAGGCTGCTGGACCGCTACCGGCTCAGGACCATCCCCTATTTTGTTTTGATCGGTCCGCAGGGCGAGATCATCGGCAAGCCATTTTTGGCTCCCACAGCGGGGGCAGAAGCGGCCATAAAGGAGGTGATCAGCGGGTCCGGATAATTCATTCGTCCACTCCCCGGTGAGCAGGCACCTGTGCAAGATATCAGCCACTATTGCTTATGTCCTTGCAATACTGCAAAAGCTCCCTGATGTTGCCATAAGTGTTTTGCAACACTTCGCTG
>SKNE01000056.1 GCA_007120675.1 Bacteroidales bacterium | reverse complement strand
CGGGTGATGGCGGAGCAGTCTTTGTCTGACACCGTCCAGGCCGGTGATCCGCCGCGCCTGCCCCAATGGCCCGGTGCCCGCCCGGCTGAAAGTCCACCGGCCGAAACCCCCACGCCGGCATCCCACCATGCAGACAGCCTGCTGTCCGACCCGCCCGTGTCCCCTGAGCGGTTGCCCGACAGCCTGCCACCCCACAGGCCCGTATACCCCGGACTGTTACCCGATGGGCTGTTGCCCGACAGCCTGCTGCTGGACAGCCTTTTGCTGGACAGCATGGAGGTGCTGCACCCGCTGGAGTGGGAATATGTGGTTCACGATGAGTTGATCGCCATGCTCTTGCACGCCCACCGCGAATCGCTGAACCGCCGGATCGGCATACCGGGCTTCAGGGTGCACCTCTTCATGGACTCAGGGAACAGGGCGCGCCTGAACACCCAGCATGAGCAGGCTGATTTTGAGGAGAAACACCCGGAGGTGCCGGCCTACATCGTGTATGAAGAACCCTACTTCAAACTCAGGGTCGGCGATTTTCGCACGAGGCTGGACGCCAGGCGCTTCCTTGAAAAAATACGGCGGGATTACCCCGCCGCATACATCGTTGTCGACCAGATCAACTTTCCTGAACTGGATTAGTTTCTGTCCAGTGCATTCAGGTCATCAAAAGCTTGCTTCAGCCGTTCGCGCATCCTCTCCTCACCCTTTCTGAGCCATGTCCTGGGGTCGTACTGTTTCTTGTTGGGCTTGTCCTCCCCTTCCGGGTTGCCGATCTGGGTCTGAAGGTAGCCCTCCTTCTCCTTGTAAAAGTCCTTCACCCCCTTCCAGAAAGCCCACTGGGTGTCGGTGTCGATATTCATCTTGATCACACCGTAGGAGATGGCCTCCCTGATCTCTTCCTGGCTGGACCCGCTGCCGCCGTGAAAGACAAAGTTGACGGGATTAGGTCCTGTGCCGAATTGCTCACGGATATATTCCTGCGAGTTTTTGAGGATGACTGGTTGCAGGACCACATTGCCCGGCTTATACACACCGTGTACGTTACCGAAGGCAGCAGCCACGGTGAAGCGGCCGGAGACCTTGATCAGCTCCTCGTACATGGCCCCCACCTCCTCGGGCTGGGTGTAGAGCTTTGAGCTGTCGATGTCGGTGTTGTCCACCCCATCCTCTTCTCCCCCGGTTACACCCAGTTCCACCTCAAGGGTCATGCCTATCTTGTCCATCCGCTCCAGGTACTTCTTGCTGATGGCGATGTTGTCCTCCAGGCTCTCTTCGGAGAGGTCAAGCATGTGCGAGCTGAACAGGGGCTTTCCGTTTGCCCTGTAGAACGCCTCGCCGGCGTCCAGCAACCCATCGATCCACGGAAGCAGTTTTTTGGCCGCGTGGTCGGTATGCAGGATGGTTCTGACGCCATACTCCCTGGCCATGTGGTGAATGTGGTGTGCGCCGGATACCGCACCTGCTATGGCGGCACGCTGGCCGTCGTTGGACAGTGATTTGCCGGCAAAGAAATGGGCGCCCCCGTTGGAGAACTGAATGATGACAGGGGAGTTCACCTCGCGGGCTGCCTCCAGCACCGTGTTGACCGAATTGGTGCCGATCACGTTCACTGCCGGAAGGGCAAAGTGGTGTTCCCTGGCAATGCGAAAGAGTTCCTGGACTTCATCGCCCGACAAAACACCGGGCTCAATGTGCTTCATTAATTTAGCTGTCATAGTGCATCTATTTTGTTTGTTACAGATAGGCTGATTCCTTTTCAAAGATACAGGTTATTTTTTTTGTGTAAAACCACACGGGGACACACAAAAGATGACAGGGGTTACAGCGCAGCACCTCCCCCTTTGTCCTCCCTGGATGCATCTGCATGATAGCACAATGGGAAAGGGTTTTTATGGGGGGAGAGTAAGAAAATAAAGCCTATTTTTGCCGTTCTTATAACAGGGGAGTTGTTCGGCTGTCGCCGTGGGAACAGCAAGACCGGCTGCCGGCGCGCCCCCCCGAAAAAAAGCAAGCATTGTGCTGAAAATTGCCGTAAATACCCGCTTGTTGCTGCCCGGAAAACTGGAGGGGATCGGGTGGTTTACCTATGAAAGTTTCCGGCGTATCGTCCATCAGCACCCGGAGCACCGTTTCTATTTTTTGTTTGACAGGCCATTCAGCGAAGAATTTGTTTTCTCCTCCAACGTGGAGCCGGTGGTTTTGTTTCCACCCGCACGCCACCCCATCCTGTACTATCTGTTCTTTGAACAGGCGGTGCCGCGCCGTTTGAACCGCCTGGGGGTGGATCTGTTTGTTTCCCCTGACGGCTTTTTGTCAGGACGTTTCAAGGGACCGCAACTCCCCGTCTTTCACGATTTGAACTTCATGCACCGGCCGGAATTCCTGCCGTGGATGACGCGAGCCTATTACCGGCGCTTCTTTCCGGCCTATGCCAAAATAGCCCGGCGCATCGCCACGGTGTCGGAGTACTCAAAAAGGGACATTGTCCGTAGCTTTGGGTACCCGGAGACAAAAATTGATGTGGTGTACAACGGGGTGAATGACCTGTTTTCACCCATTGGAGAAGACCTGCAGCAGGCCACAAGGGATGAGTTCACGGGCGGGTCGCCCTACTTCATATACATAGGCGCCCTGCACAAACGCAAGAACATCGGCCAGATGCTCCGCGCTTTTGAGCGCTTCAGGCATCATCACGGACAAGCCTTTAAGCTGGTCATCATCGGGGCACCCATGTTTAGCGATGCTGAACCGGAAAAAGTGCTTCAGTCCATGCGCTACAGGGATGAGGTCCTGTTCCTGGGCAGGCAGTATGGCGAGACCCTTCGCAGGCTCCTGGCCTCTGCGCGTGCCTTGCTGCTGGTGTCGCACTTTGAGGGCTTTGGCATCCCCATCATAGAAGCCATGCAATGCGATGTGCCCGCCATCGTGTCAGATACCACCAGCATGCCGGAGGTGGCCGGCGATGCAGCCTTGCTCATTGACCCCGGCTCGGTGGCACAGATAGCGGACGCCATGACCCGCATGGCCCGCGATGAGCAGCTCAGGACAGCGCTCGTGGAGAAGGGCAGGGTGCAACGTGAGCGCTTCTCGTGGGATAAGACGGCCGCCTCGCTGTGGGCTAGCATGACAAGGTGCCTGTGAGGGGACAGTCCCCCTGCAATGGGTCAGGCATTCACAGTGGCAGACAAAAGCCGGCCGGCCAGGGACGGATTGTGAAAATTTGCTTGTATTTTTGCAGCCGCATGAATGTTCTGGCAAGCCGGCAACTCATAAAAAGAAAAAAACAGGATCGACATGGATCAGCTGAAAAGACACAGGGTTTATGACCTGCTGAAGAATGACAGTACACACCTGATCGGCGGCATGGTCAACGTAAAAGGCTGGGTGCGAACCCGGCGGGGTAACAAGAAAGTGGCTTTCATCGCCCTGAACGACGGCTCCATCATCCATAATATCCAGGTGGTGGTGGATGTGCAGGCTTTTCAGGATGATGAGCTGTTGCGCAAAGTCACCACGGGTGCCTGTATTTCGGTGAACGGTAAGCTGGTGGAGTCGCAAGGGAAGGGACAGGCGGTGGAGATCCAGGCGGAGGCCATCAAGGTGTACGGTACGGCAGACCCCCTGACCTATCCGTTGCAAAAGAAAGGGCACAGCCTGGAATTCCTGCGTGAGATCGCCCACCTCAGGCCCCGCACCAACACCTTTGGCGCCATCTTCAGGATACGCCATGCGCTGTCATTTGCCATCCACCAGTTTTTTAACGACCATGGCTTTTATTACCTGCACACACCCATCATCACCGGCTCTGATGCTGAAGGGGCAGGGGCGATGTTTCGTGTCACCACCCTGGATTTGAAAAAACCGCCACTGACAGAGAAGGGGGAGATTGACTTCAGCAAGGATTTCTTTGGCAAGGAAACCAACCTGACCGTTTCTGGCCAGCTGGAAGGTGAGCTGGGAGCCCTTGCCCTGTCGAACATATACACCTTTGGCCCCACCTTCAGGGCGGAGAACTCCAACACATCCAGGCACCTCTCTGAATTCTGGATGATAGAGCCAGAGATGGCCTTTTACGACATCCATGACAACATGGACCTGGCTGAGGCCTTCCTGAAACACCTGGTGGCATATATCGTGGAACACTGCGAAGATGACCTGGCGTTCCTGCAAAAGATGTACGACAATGAGCTGATGGAGCGTTTGCGCATGGTGCTGGACAATGAATTTGTCCGCCTGACCTATACCAGGGCCGTGGATATCCTGATCCAGTCAGGTCAGTCCTTTGAGTTTCCCGTGGAGTGGGGCATGGACCTTCAGTCAGAGCATGAGCGCTACCTGGTTGAACAATCTTTTGGCAAGCCCGTGATCCTGACCGATTATCCCAAAGGGATCAAGGCTTTTTACATGAAGATGAATGATGACGGGCGGACTGTCCGGGCCATGGATGTGCTCTTTCCGGGCATAGGGGAGATCATTGGCGGGTCGCAGCGTGAGGAGGATTATGAGCGGCTGCAGTCGCGCATTCGTGAAATGGGCATACCGGAGGAGGATGTCTGGTGGTATTTGGAAACACGGAAGTTTGGCACGGCGCCGCACAGTGGTTTTGGCCTGGGATTTGAACGGCTGATGCTCTTTGTGACCGGCATGGGCAATATCCGTGACGTGATCCCGTTTCCACGTGCCCCCCAGAATGCAGAGTTTTAGGGTAGTGCAATCCATGACGGTTTTTTTCCTATCTTTGAATAGGACCCTGGCTTGATCCCGGGCGGTTCAATGCCTTGCGGGAAGTTCGACGTTTAAACTTTCAAAGCGATGCTCAAACAGAGGCTGCAACAAAAGTTGATGCAAAAGTTGTCTCCGCAGCAGATTCAGCTGATGAAGCTGTTGCAGGTGCCCGCTTTGCTTCTGGATCAACGGATCAAACAGGAGATAGAGGAGAATCCCGCCCTGGAAGAGGGGGAGGACCTGTACGAGGAAGCGGAGATGCAGGACAACAACAGCGACGATTACGACAGCGCCATGGAGACCGGCGAGGATGAACATGCGGAGGAGCATAGTCCTGACGACGAGTTTGACCTGGATGATTACATCGATGACGATGAGATTCCCGATTACCGCCTGAATGCCAATAACACCTCGTCTGACGATGAGGTCAGGGAGGTTCCCTACGTGGCCGGATCCAGTCCCCAGGATGCCCTGATGGCACAGCTTGGACTGCGTACGCTGGATGAGCGGGAGTACCTGATCGCCTCCCATATCATTGGCAACATCGATGAGTCGGGCTATTTGCAGCGCGACATCCACTCGCTCATCGACGACATGGCTTTCAACCAGAACATCAAAACCCATTTCGCAGAGGTGCTGGATCTGTTGCGCCTCATACAGGAGTTCGACCCGCCGGGGATAGGTGCCAGGGACCTGCAGGAGTGCCTGCTGCTGCAGATCAGGCGCAAAGAGCCGAAGACCAGGGCGATCGGGCATGCCAGCATCATCCTGGAAAAGAATTTCAACGACTTCACCCGCAAGCATTACGACAAGATCAGCAAGAAGCACCATCTCTCGGAAGGGGAGCTGAAAGAAGCCATCGATGAGATCCTCAAGCTCAATCCGAAACCGGGGAACTCTTTGCAGGAGGCCGGCAAGGGGGCTCAGTATGTGGTGCCCGACTTCATCCTGACCCATAACGACGGGGAGCTGGAGTTGCAGTTAAATGCACACAATGCGCCCGATTTGCGGATCAATCGCACCTACTCGGAGATGTTCCGGGCCATGGCAGAGTCGAAGGGAAAGGTGGATAAGCGTCAGAAAGAGGCCCTTAGCTTTGTCAAGCAAAAGCTTGACAGCGCCAGGTGGTTCATTGACGCCATCAAGCAGCGCCAAAACACCCTGATGGTGACCATGCAGGCCATCCTTGAGTTTCAGCGCGAGTATTTCATCAGCGGGGATGAAACCAAGCTGCGGCCCATGATCCTGAAGGACATTGCCGATATGGTGCAGCTGGACATCTCTACCATCTCGCGGGTGGCCAACAGCAAGTATGTGCAGACCCCCTTCGGCACCTTCCTGCTGAAGGAGTTCTTCTCGGAGTCACTGCAGACCGACAGTGGCGAAGAGGTGTCGACACGGGAGGTAAAAAAGATCCTCCAGGACTGCATCGATGCCGAAGACAAGAAGAAGCCCCTCACGGACGATGTGCTGGCAGGCATACTGAAAGAAAAAGGGTATAATATCGCCCGGAGGACGGTGGCCAAGTACCGCGAACAGCTTGACATCCCTGTTGCCAGGCTCAGAAAAGAACTGAAGTGATATGCGCGTTACTGATGCCCTGGCACGGGTCTTTTCCACCCTCTTTCATCCCCTGCTGATTCCCAGCCTGGCCATTTGGATCCTCTTTCAGCTCAACACCTACATCCAGTTCAGCCTGACCGGTGAGGCCCGGCGCTTCATTATCCTGCTCATCTTTGTCCATACCGCCCTGGCCCCCGTGCTGTCTGTGTTAATACTGAAGCGCTTTGGCTACATCAGCAGCTACCTGCTGGACGAGAAGGGGGAACGGATATTCCCGCTGCTGCTGGCCTCGGTAATGTTCTTCCTTGCCTATTTCTTTCTCAGGCAGCTGTCACTGCCGGGCATCATCTATTTTTTTATCATCGGGTCGACCCTCCTGGTCATCATCACCCTGCTCATCTCCTTTCTCTGGAAGATCAGCATCCACATGGTCTCACTGGGAGGGTTCACCGGTTTTTTCATCAGCGCTTCCCTCTTGCTGCAGCATGACCTGTCGCTGCTCATCGCCGGCGCATTCATGGTGTCGGGATGCACGGGAGCATCCCGTATCCATTTGAAGGCGCACAGTCCGGCCCAGGTGTACGCCGGGTTCCTGCTGGGCCTGGCTGGCATGCTCCTGCTATTTTCCTACCTTAGGGGCTGACGCACCCGGGTAAGGGGGTACATCAAAAAAAATCAGAACAGGATCAGGGTGACCCCCAGGGAGATGGCGTTCATCTCTTCGGCGCTGTTGTCTTCAAAGACGTTCGTCAGGGGGTAATAGAGGTGGATGTTGACGCTTCTGTAGCCGAGCATGGCCGTAAGCCCTATGCGGTAGCTGGCAATGTTGTCGAGCCTGTGCTCCTTCAGCTTCACCCTGCGGCCGCCGGCATGATCCTGGTCGTGATCAGACTTTCCTTCGTACTTGGTGTGGGCATTCACCAGGTAACCGGCCTTGAGTCCGGTGTACAGCCTGAAACGCCTGTTGATGTCGCGTGTCCTGAACCGGAACTCAACGGGCACTTCCAGGTAGTTCAGGCTCAGCTTGTTTTTGTCGTAGTCTGTCGTGATGGGGTAGAAATCAAAATGGTCCCAGGCCGGATTATACAGGTAGCGATGGTCGCTGTACAGGTTGTGGCTGGTGAAGCCGAGTCCGGCTGCCACACTGAAGTTGGTCCGGCCCAGGGGCATGTCCTGCATGGCCTTGATGCTGACGCCCCGCTGCAGGCTCCTCAGGTCCATCTCACCGGGTTCGTCCTGCCAGATGTCGGTGAATAGCACCAGCATAAACCGGTCGGTGGGGTGCATGCGCGGTGGCTCAAAGGCCAGGCCTTTGCTGCTCAGCAGCAGAAGGCAAAGACAGGTGATCAACCATTGCTTGTTCATGCCATGTGGGGTTAAGTTTATGAAAAATCCATGTACTTTTCAAAAGACGCCCAATAGGGCACGGGGACCTTTAGCCGCTTGGCCGTGTTCAGCACGTTGAAATATTGATTTTTCTTTTCTTCTGCCCCATGCTTCATGTGAGCGTCCATGGATGCCAGGACCTCTTCCTTCAGCTCATTTTTTATCATCCGGACCAGCATAAAGTCGGGCAGGAAGAAATACTTGAAGGGGAAAAGGGATGGTTTGGCAAAGCCCCTTTTGCGGCACAGTTTGTGCCCCTCTTTCAGGGCGGTGATGTATTGCCTGATGAGGGTTTTGCTGGAGGCGAAAAGCCGTGCATTGCCTGCCTTGCTGATCAGGCCCGGTAGGATGGCGCTGACCAGGTAGCGGTATGCCAGCCAGTCTT
>SKNE01000142.1 GCA_007120675.1 Bacteroidales bacterium | reverse complement strand
TATGGCCTCACCAGCGAAAGCTTCTCACTGGCGCAATTCGTCAACCTGTTTCAGTTCATGTCAAAGAATGTCAAAGACATCACCCATACCTATTTCTTTGGGTTTTATGATCAGCCCCTGCGCATGATCATTCCACAGGTGTTTGACCCACACCAGGAATTGTCGGCCAAGGAACTCAACGAGCTCATCGTGAAGCATTCAGAAGCTTTTTACAGGGAAATTCTATATACCTCCTTCCTCATACAGCCCCTGGATAACTATATATCGCGGATGATCCACTCACTGCAGAACATGGTGGACAATTTCCCGCAGGACATCATACGGGATATCATGTCCTACGATCCCGACCTGGTGATCAGTCCCCTGTATGAAGAGAGTCCGCGCATGGACAGCCAGATATTCCTGGGCTCGAAGGCCTATTTCCAGAAGAAGTTATTCATGGACGGCTTTCCCGTTCCACCGGGTTTTGTTTTAAGTACCGAAATTTTCCGGCGGCGAAGGGCCATCAACGCCAACGCCTCGCTGGAAAGTGAGGTGGATGGCCTGATCAATGCCCACCTGCGCAAGCTGGAAGCGCGCACTGGCAAAAAGTACGGTTGTCCGCGCCAACCCCTCTTGCTCTCTGTCCGCTCAGGCACAGCCATTTCCATGCCAGGTGCAATGAATACCTTTTTGAATGTGGGCATGAACGACAAGATCGTGGAGTCGCTCAGCCGCCAGCCCAATTATGCATGGACATCGTGGGATTGCTACAGGCGCCTGCTGCAGAGCTGGGGAATGACCTACGGGATCAACCGGGACCGCTTTGACCAGATCATGGTCGATTTCAAGGAGAAATACCGCGTTTCCCAGAAGATACAGTTCAGTCCGGGACAGATGAGGGAGATGGCCTTTGCCTATAAGGATGTCCTCACCCGGGAGAAGGTACATTTTGAGGAGAACCCCTGGAAGCAGTTGAAGCAGTCCATCATGTCCGTTTTCGACTCCTGGGGCTCCGAGAGAGCCAATGTGTACCGCAACCACCTTCAGATTGCCGGCGAGTGGGGTACGGCCGTGGTCATTCAGCAAATGGTGCTGGGGAATATCGACGAATTTTCCGGTACAGGGGTCGTCTTTACGCACAACCCCCAGGTGCAAAAACCTGGCATCTACCTCAATGGCGACTTCACCCTGTGCAGCCAGGGTGAAGACATCGTAGCCGGCCTTGTTCACGCCCTCCCGGTCTCCAAACTCCAGAAACAGCTGACAGGCCGTGAAAAACGCGATTCGCTGGAGGAACTGTTACCCGGCATTTACAACAGGTTATACGACCTGGCCCACGCACTGGTGGAGGAGAAAGGCTTCAACCACCAGGAGATCGAGTTTACTTTTGAATCGTCCGATCCAAAAGATTTGTATATATTGCAGGTCCGTGATCAGGATACAAGCAAGACGGAACGTTTGCAGGTCTTTACCCCGGAGCCCGCACAAATGCAGCTGCTGGGCAGAGGCATCGGGGGCGGCGGCGGGGCGCTCAACGGTCGCGTGGCCATTGATATGGACGATATCATGGCATTGAGAAAGCAGTACCCGGAGGATTCCTGCATCCTGCTGCGCCCCGATACGGTGCCCGACGATATCCCGATCATTTTTGAGTGCGATGGACTGGTGGCAGCCAGGGGGGGTACCACCTCCCATGCCGCCGTCACCGCTGCCAGGCTGGGGAAGGTGTGTGTGCTCAATTGCCGTCCGCTGATCGTCAATGAAAAGGAAAAGCACTGCACCATCAACGGAGAGACACTGAAGCCCGGTGATATGATCTCCATTGACGGTTTCTCCGGGAGCATATTCAAAGGGCATTACCCGGTGGACTACACCGAGGTGCTCAGGTAACCGGGAGCCGGAGCAACGGCCCGGTGCAAACGATCTTTGTTTTGTTGACATTACATAAACCGATTCATGTCATGGAAATACGAAAAAACAAACACCTTCTCGGAATTAACGGTCTGGGCCGAATTGGCAAACTGACACTCTGGAACCAGCTGGTGCATCGCCACTTTGAAGGCGTGGTCATCAATGTGGGGCGGGAGGTTGGCACCTCTCTCCATCATATGATCCAGGTGATGGAGACCGACAGCACCTATGGCAGCCTGGACCGTTTTCTCCATGGCTACTCAGGGAAAGGTGCCGGCTTTGAAGTGTTGGACGAAGAGAAAGGCCTGCTGGCCTATGATGGCTTCCTGATTCAGCTCCTGCGCAGCGAACGCAATCCGGCGAACATCCCCTGGAAAGATTACGGGGTGCGTATTGTGGTAGACTGTACCGGCCGTTTTACCGATCCCACCGCAGGGGCTGCCAGGGAGGGGGGCAGCTTGCGCGGACACCTTGAGGCCGGCGCCGATATGGTGGTGCTGAGTGCCCCTTTTAAAATCAAGGACAAAACCAGGAAGATGCCCGAAGACAGCGCCATGATGGTGTATGGCATCAACCACCTGGAGCTGGACGCCGGACGACACCGCATCATATCAGCCGCCAGCTGCACCACCACAGGCCTGGCGCATATGCTCTTCCCCCTCCTCCAAACCGAGGAAACCTCGCAGATTCTCACCGCGTCCATGTCGACCGTGCACGCAGCCACCAACACACAGAATGTGCTGGATGCCGTGCCAAAGGCAGCAGCCAGCGACCTGAGAAAGAACCGCTCGGTGCTGAACAACATCATCCTGTCGACTACGGGGGCGGCCAAAGCGCTGGAAAAGATCATGCCGCAGATTGAAGAGATTGGCTTCATGGCCGACTCGGTACGCATCCCAACCAACACTGTCTCCCTGATCATTTTGAACCTCACCTTCAACTCCAGGCTGACAGAGACCGGTGATGCCGTCATCACCAAAAACTTGCTGGACAAGATTTACAGCGAGGCGGCGGGTGGACAGCAGAAGGGGTTGCTGGTATTCAGTAAGAAACAAAATGTGTCGGCCGATATGATGGGCTTCCCGGCTGCAGTGGTGATCGAGGGACATGAGACACATACCAGGACAGGCTTCATCAGCCTGCCCGAATCAGCCCTGGCAGCCATGGGTGTCAGTGTAAACAAAGACCTGCACCTGCCTGTTACCCATGCAAAGATCTTTGGATGGTACGATAATGAATACGGAAGTTACGTTACCACCATGGGTAAACTGATTCAGTACCTGGACCAGGGCCTGCAATAAGCAGGCAGTGCAGCGTTTATCCCGAATAAATAATGGTTAAAGAATCAATTTGAATTATCATGACGAAAATGGAAGATTTGAAGAGACCCGATACGGAGGTGCTGCCCGTGAGTCCGGATGTGAAGTGGGTGGGCGTGCTGGATTACGACATCGTCACCTTCGATGTGGTGATGGAAACGGAATACGGTACAACCTACAACGCCTACTTTATCGACGCCCATAAAAAAGCCCTCGTGGAGACCACCAAAGCGAAGTTTTGGGATGTGTTTCTCAAGAAGCTCAAACAAGTGGGTGACCCAAAAGACCTGGAGTATATCATACTTAATCACACGGAGCCCGATCACAGCGGCAACCTGGCCAGGGTGCTGGAGCTGGCACCGGAAGCCACCGTCGTGGGCAGCCGGCTGGCCATCCAGTACCTGAAAGACTTCCTGGGGAAGGACTTCAAACACCTGGTTGTAAAGGATGGGGACAGCCTGGACCTGGGAAACAAAACACTGCGCTTCCTATCGGCTCCCAACCTGCACTGGCCCGACAGCATGTACACCTACCTGGAGGAGGATAAGCTGCTGTTCACATGCGACTCTTTTGGCTGTCATTACGCCCACCCCGATATGTATGATGACCGGGTGGGCGACTTCAGTGATGCCTTCAAATACTATTTCGATGTCATCCTGAAACCATTCAGCAAGTTCATGCTGAAAGCGATCCAAAAGATCAGGCCCCTGGAGATCAATGCTGTACTGACAGGCCACGGGCCATTGCTGATGAAGGACTGGAAGAAATGGGTTGACCTGTCGGAGGAGTATGCCAAGGCCGCTGTGCAGACACCCCAGGCAAACCACGTCTTCATCCCCTACGTGTCTGCTTACCACAATACCGGTCTGATGGCTGAAGCCATTGCCAAGGGGATCCAAAGCAGCGGGGATTTCCAGGTGGAGGTGGCCGATATCGAAACCATGGCACTGGGCGATGTGGACGAACGTGTGGCCAAAAGCAGCGCCATCGTGGTGGGGTGTCCCACCATCAACCAGAATATTCTTTTGCCAATCTACAAGCTATTTGCCGTGATCAGTCCCATCCGCGACAACCGCAAGCTGGCAGGGTCATTTGGCTCTTATGGCTGGAGCGGAGAGGCAGGCAAAATCATCAATGCAACGCTGTCGAACCTGAAGCTCAAAGTAGTGGATGAAGGGGTGTTCGTGAAGTTTACCCCCCATGAAGATGAATTCGCCCTTTGTTATGATTATGGCAGGAAAATTGGTGAACAACTCAATGGCAAGCAAACGTAAGGAGGTGACAGTGCATTGAAGGCATCATTGAAAATAGTGCCATTCCTGTTTTTCGCCGCCAGCATGCTGGCGTGTGCAGGTAGCCTGCAATACGCCCACCGTTTTGTAATGGACGAGACGGATATTCATGTGCTGGTGTTGCCTCCGCCGGCTTTGATCAAGACTTTTTCAGCCGAACATCCCGACAGTGTGCCCGCCTCAGAATTTTCCGGTCCAGATCACCCAGGGGCACAATTTGTCGGGCTGGTGGATGATTCGCTCTTCATTGCGCGTTTCATGCACTCACTCAGGTACCATCTCGACCTGCTTCACATCAACCACTACGGCCCCGATCAGCTGGATGAGTTCTTCTCCCTGGAAAAACCCGCCTATCTCTTTGTGCTGGCACAGATGGAATTGTTTGAATACCAGGAGGAGGAGGTGTTTGTTGGCCGCTCAGGCTATACCCGTTACGTGGGACGAACCACCATAAGCGTGCTGGAAAATAATGTATGGTTTGAGTTCATGAAGCGCCACGATCCCGACTTTGAGATGGAGGTCCTGTTTGGTGTTCATGCCACAAGCGACTACGTGGAAGGGCGTTTCGTCAGGATGCGTGATGGCAGTGTGCGCTTTGATCCGCAGCGCTACCCCCTTAGTGAGGAAGACCTTTACGACCTGGCCTATTTTTCGGCAAAGCAACAGGCGCAGAATATCTTTGACCACCTGCTGAATGTTTACCTCAGGGAGCGCGCCGGCAGGGATCCCGGACGCTATTACCACTATGATATGGAGGAGCATGTGATCAGGGAGAAGGATCATCCGCCCTTTATCCGTATCACCCCACCGGCTGGCGAGGAGGATGAGCCTCAGGACTGATAGCGGGTGAAAGGCACGGTATCCTGCGGCGCAAAATCGCCTTCGAGGTATTGATAATAACCGGCGATGGCGATCATCGCCGCATTGTCGGTGCAGTATTCAAACCGTGGAATATAGACTTCCCAGTCCCCCTTTTCCTTTTCCTGCTGAAAGGCTTTCCTGAGCGAGGAGTTGGCCGATACGCCTCCCGCCATGGCCACGTGCCTGATGCCAAACTGCCGGGAAGCCAGGCGCAGTTTGTGCATGAGGATGTCTACGATGGCCTGCTGGATCGAGGCAGACAGGTCGTGAATGTTATCCTGGATGAATGAAGGGGTCTCTTTTAGTTTGTCGCGCAGAAAATACAGGATAGAGGTCTTTAGTCCGCTAAAACTGTAGTCCAGCCCCGGCACGCGGGGGTGTGGAAAGCGGAATGAGCCTGGATCACCCGATCCGGCGTAGCGGTCAATGAGCGGCCCCCCGGGATAGGGTAGCCCCATGATCTTGGCTGCCTTGTCGAATGCCTCCCCGGCAGCATCATCAATGGTCTGCCCCACCACCTTCATGTCGCGGTGGCTGTTAACCAGGACAATCTGTGTGTGTCCGCCGGATACCGTCAGGCACAGAAAGGGAAAAGGTGGCACCTCCTGGCCGGGGTCGTCTATGAAATGGGCCAGGATATGGGCGTGCATGTGGTTCACTGTGATGAGAGGGATGTGAAGGGCCAGTGCAAAGGCCTTGGCAAAACTGGTGCCCACGAGCAGCGATCCCAGCAGGCCCGGACCATTGGTGTAAGCTATGGCACTGATCTGTTTTTTATGTATATTTGCCACTGATAAGGCCCTGTCAATGACAGGAATAATGTTCTTTTGATGTGCCCTGGATGCCAGCTCCGGGACCACACCCCCGAAATCCTTATGAATATCCTGATTGGCAATCAGGTTGGCAAGAATTTTGCGATCTCTTATCACAGCCGCAGAAGTGTCATCACATGAAGATTCGATACCAAGTATAAATATACTCATGACAGGGTCTGCTGGCAGTTGATTACGCGCTTAGAACGGAGGGCAAAGATATTAAAAAAAGAGGAAAAATCTGGCTCGCGCTGCTGGTGGCACTGGTCGTGCTGCCCCTCTTGCTTTATGCCCTGCTGCAAAGCGCCAGGGTGCAGACTTACCTGGTAAGCCACCTGACCGACTACCTGTCGGGTGAGCTCCAAACGCAAATAGCCGTTGAAGGGGTCGACCTCAGCCTGTCCCGTGGACTGGTGCTGAAGGGTGTAACGATGAAGGACCAGTCGGGCGGAAACCTCCTGGAGGTGGACAGGATGTCGTTGCGGATCGGTCAGTTTTCACTGTCCAACAGGTTGCTTGTTATCAATAACTTACATTTAAATGGGGCGGCATTGGAGCTTTCCCGTGAAGAGGGGGAGACGCACTACAATGTCCAGTTTCTGCTGGACTATTTCAGTGATGCCGGCTCCCAGGACCGGGAAAGGAGGCCCTGGGACGTGAAGTGCCTGGCCCTGGAACTCTCGGAAGCCTCTTTCCGGCATCAGGATGAGAACAGGCAGCATACGGCGGAAGGCTTTAACCCGGACAATTTCTTTGTCAGCGACCTGAACCTCTCCATGCACGACATTGCCCTGCAGATGGATGAATTCACTTTCCGGCTTGACCACCTGTATTACCATGAATCTTCAGGCTTTCTTCTGAACCACCTCTCTGGTGCATTCAACATCGGTCGTGAGCGGAGCAGTGTGGAGGATTTTATTTTCAGGTCAGGCCTGTCGAACCTGCGTTTTGACCTGGCAGTGGAACACCAGGCATTGGATGCCCGGCGTTTCCTGGAAGACCTGCGCTACAGTCTCCATGTCCGTGAATCAACGGTCGACCTGGACCACCTGGGCTATTTTATCCCCTCCCTGTACGGTTTTGAGGAGGTTGTTCATCTGCAGGGGCTCGTTGAGGGATACGAAGGGCAGGCAGCCATCAGCCAGCTGGTGATGACCTACGGAGACCATACCAGGCTGGAGGGGGATCTCCGGATAGAAGGGCTCTTCCATTGGCCATCCACTGAACTGTATGTGCAAATGGACCGGTTTCAGAGCCATATCAATGAGTTGACCGGCCTGAAGCTTCCTGAAGGCCTGGAGGCACACCTGCCTGGCTTTCCGCCATACATCAATGAGCTGGGAGAGCTCTCCTTTTCAGGCAAGCTGCAAGGTTCCCCGGAACGTTTTTCAGCCCGGGGTGAGCTGTTGACCGCCATAGGGGCGGTGGACATCAATATGGAGATGCACAAGGAGCCGGGGGCGGATAAGTATGCTTACCAGGGCGCCGTTCGTACAAGCGAACTGAACATGGGTGTGCTCACGGGGAGACCCGACTTGTTGGGCAAGCTCAACATGGAGGCCGAAATCAGTGGTTCGGGCTTTGAACTGGATTACCTGAACATGCACATGGCAGCGTATATTGCATCGGTTGACCTGCTCGACCGGTCCTACGAGAGCATCGCCCTTAACGGAGAATTCCTGCAACGGAAGTTTTCTGGCGCCTTCAGGGTGGATGACCCCCATATTTTCCTGGATTTTGCCGGTACGGTCAACCTGGAGGAAGAGGTGCCGGTTTACGACTTCATTGCCTATATTGACCGGGCCAACCTGACGAAGATGAATGTCTTCCAGCCAAACCCGCAAGCAGATGCCATCCTCTCAGCACACGTTTTGATCAATGCCAGGGCTGCCTCCCTGGACGACATGGAAGGGGAGCTGAGTTTACGGCAGGTTGTATTCAGCGAAGCAACCAGCGATGACTTGGGTGGATACGAAGAAAGGCTTGTCTTTGAGCTGGACAGC
>SKNE01000005.1 GCA_007120675.1 Bacteroidales bacterium | reverse complement strand
GCGCGGTCATTTGCGCTAAAGCGCGTCATTTTGCGCTTCGCGCAGTCAATTGCTTCGCGTCATTTGCGCTAAAGCGCGTCATTTTGCGCTTCGCGCAGTCATTTGCTTCGCGTCAATTGCTTCGCGTCAATTGCTTCGCGTCATTTTGCGCTTCGCGCAGTCATTAAGGCTTCGCCTTGTCATTTGCTTCGCGTCATAATGGCGCTCCGGGATGTTGTTGGAGATGTGGGTGTGGGGAGTGGGAAAAAACCCGTAATTTTGTAGTACGAATAAGTGTAAACAACACACCTGACTGGATTATGAAGAGATTCCTGAAATATTTACCTGTACTTGTGCTGGGTACGGCGTTGCTGATGCCTGCCTGCGACCCTTTCGATGACGACGATATGAGTCCGGAGGAGATTCTGGAGATGCAAATGCCTTTCGCGCAGTATATCATCACCTACTGGCGGGGCATCGACATAGGGCGCTATCAGCTGC
This sequence comes from Bacteroidales bacterium, assembly GCA_007120675.1. Taxonomy (GTDB): domain Bacteria; phylum Bacteroidota; class Bacteroidia; order Bacteroidales; family UBA7960; genus PUPG01. The sequence continues at coordinate 7,969 of SKNE01000005.1, read as the reverse complement.
AATGGTCCCAGCAGCTCAGCGGTGTCAGCGGACGACACCTGGCCATCGACCGCTATAACAAACAAAGCTTTGACAGCGATGCCCTTTGGTATTTCTATTACGAGCACATCTTCCGCGATCTGCGAAACATCATGAATGTGGCCTCCGATATCAATTCGCGCGCTTACCGCGGCATGGCCCGCATCTTACAAGCCTACAGCCTGGGGTTCATGACCGATACCTGGGGGGATATGCCCCACGAACTGGCCTACAACTATTTTAGCTCGGCACCCCTTCCGCCGTATGACATGCAGCAAGCGATCTACCTTGAGATTCTTCAACTGCTGGAACTGGGTCTGCAGGATCTGAATGCGGCACCCCAGGGGGGGGGATTGATGCCCGGGCCGGCTTTTGATCTCATTTACGGCGGTGACCTGAACCAGTGGAAGAAGGCAGCCAACGTGATCAGGCTGAGGCACCTGCTGCGCATGGGACACCAGGCCGGCAACTACCTCCAGGCACAGGCCCACATCAGCAGTCAACCCATGTTCAATGGCAGTCACGACGATATGGTGTACGCCTACCAGGAGGATAAGGACCAGGTCAACCCCCATTATTTCTTCAGGCAGGTGACCCGGGCAGGCGATTTCTTTGTGAACCTGCTGCTGGAGACCGATGATCCCCGTATCCCACATCTGCTGACCACCAATATTTATGGCGAATATGTGGGCAGTCCCGCCGGATCCGGATTCCAGAACGCCTCATCGCCGGGCAGTGCCGTTGCTTCCCCTACAACGCCCATGGCACTGATATCCTATACCGAACAAAAGTTCATGGAAGCCGAAGTGCACTGGCACATGGGGGACCAGGGACTGGCCGACCAGGCCTTCGAAGAGGCCGTGGTCAGCTCGCTCAGGTCTTTTGGCATCGAAGACCCGGAATGGGAGGCACAACACGCCAGCATCGACAATGTGGACCTGGAGCAGATCATCAACGGAAAATACATCGCCCTCTTCCTCAATCCGGAGGTTTGGTCAGATTACCGCCGCACAGGCTACCCCCAGCTGCCACCCTACGATGGGGGCGAGATTCCCCGCCGTTTCCTTTATCCGGCAGAGGAATTCAACATCAACCCCGCCAATGTGCCCCAGGACGTGGACATGTACACGAGGATGTGGTGGGATCTGGAGGAATGAGAGGCTGAAAAAACCGGCGGTGCCCTTTCTGCCTCGTCACCTGTATAGCTTTTGTGGGCCGCGGTTGGCTGGCTCACAGATGAAGGGCATCGGTTGGGTGGTTGCCAGGTAACGGGCCACCAGGTATCTGGCTGCAGTACGGTTTGCCGTCATGCACTTAACCTCCACATGGAAGGGACATCATGGTCAAAGCAGCGAATGCAATGGCCGGTTCAACCGAAAAAATTATTCCCATATACAATGGATATAGGTCACCAATCAGATCAGGCACCCGGGAAGGATCACGACAACATTCGTCCGGGGAAACACCCGGGCGATTCCGGCCAGTTGATTTATGATGAGATCCTGCTGGATCCCTACCTGGATCATTGCATCGCCCGTATCAGCCCAGAAGGACACTTGGGGGACTGTCCCATTAGTAAAGAGATCGGCAGCGATTGTCCGCTTTCTGTATACGCAGATAAAAAGGTGTTGTATAAAGTGCTTGCAAGCCTTTTTCACCAGTTGAGGGATCAGCTTGCACCCGGTGCCGGCATGAGCTTGCGCACAGAGCTTGCCCGCCTGGAAGGAGGAGACGATATGATCGTTTTTATCCTGGAAGGCGAGCCGGCCGCCAACCCGGTAAACGATCCAACCGTTCTTGGAGGCAAAGCGCCACAAAATACGGCCATGTCCGCCGCAGAAACCGGGGATGGCCTCCTTGCACCCCAGGCAGATGGACTTATCAGGCTGATGGGCGGCAGCTTCTCTTTTGCTGGACACACGGGACGTGCCTATCGACTGTCATTTAGCATCCCCCTGCTTGGCGTGGATCTACACACCGTATCTGACAAGGAAGCAAGGGATTACGTTTCTGGAAGAGCGATCCGGCTGCTTGTGGTGGAAGACGATATGATCAGCCAGCTTTACCTGGCCGGCTTCCTTCGCTCCAAGGGGTGGGAGGTGGATACAGCTTCCGACGGACTGGTCGCCATGGACCTCTATGCCACGAAGAAATACGATCTAATCATCATGGACGGTCAAATGCCCAGGATGAACGGTTTTGAAGCCTCACGTCGAATCAGGAAGATCGAAGAGGGTGAACCGGTATACACCCCCATACTGGCCATATCAGGCTATGTGGAGCCCGATGACCAGCAACGTTTTGCAGATGCCGGGATGGATGGCTTCCTTCCCAAGCCAATTGATGAGGATAAACTGTTGGCCCTGATAGGCAAATTGATCAAAGAGGCAGCTAATCGTTGATCGCCTTTACTCCCGGAAGTGTTTTTCCTTCCATGTACTCCAGCAAGGCACCACCACCTGTACTCACATAGCTCACCTTATCCTGCATTTGGAATTGGTTGATGGCGGCCACTGAGTCGCCACCACCCACCAGGGAGAAAGCCCCTTTGCTGGTGGCTGCGGCCATGGCATCGGCGATGGCTTTGGTTCCGCCGGCGAAGTGGCTCATCTCGAATACCCCCATGGGACCGTTCCACAGGATGGTTTTGGCTTGCTCTATCACGGCACTGAATTTTTTTATGCTTTCAGGACCAATGTCCAGCCCGAGCCAGCCGTCCGGAATATTGTCCGCCGCCACCTGGCGATGGGACGCGTCATTGCTGAAGCTTTCCGCCGCCAGGGCGTCCACGGGGATATGCATCTTAACCCCCTTTTCCCGGGCAGAAGCCATGATCTTGCGGGCTGTGTCAAGGTAATCTTCTTCGCAAAGGCTCTGGCCGATCTTGCCGCCCTGGGCACGGATGAAGGTAAACATCATCCCCCCGCCAATGATGAGCTCATCGGCCTTATCCAGCAGGTTGTCAATGATGTCGATCTTGGTGCTGACCTTGGCACCCCCGATGACGGCCACATAGGGCCTTTCGGTATCGTGGAGCACCTTCCCGATGCTTTCCAGCTCGTTGGCCATGATGTACCCAAAAACTTTGTTCTCCGGAAAAAACCTGGCCACAATGGTGGTGGAAGCGTGGGCCCTGTGGGCTGTGCCAAAGGCATCATTCACATAGATGTCGGCCAGGCGGGATAATTTGCGGGCAAACTCCTCATCTCCCTTTGTCTCCTCTTTGTAGAAACGCAGGTTTTCCAGCAGCAGCACCTGGCCGGCTTTCAGAGAATCGGCCAGCCTGTAAGCCTCTTCACCTATACAGTCCGGTGCAAAGAGCACTTCTGTGTCCAGGAGCCTGGACAGGTGGTCGCGCAGGTGGCGCAAGGAGAAACGGTCCTCCGGACCCTCTTTCGGACGACCCAGGTGCGACATCAGGATGACCGATCCACCATCGCCGAGAATCTTCCGGATGGTGGGCACTGCGGCGCGCATGCGCGAGTCATCGGTGATCTGCATCTGATCGTTCAGGGGCACATTGAAATCCACACGGATCAATGCCCGCCGATTGTCAAACTGGATGTTGTCTATGGTCTTCATTGCTTTGTTTCTTTTGGTTGGGACAGTGAAAAAAATGACTAAATTTGTGACTCTGCCAATGGGCAAAAGTACAATTTTTCGCCGTATTTATCGCTTTATCCAAGATAGCCGATTTCCCATAGCTGATTTGTAAATCCTGCCTTTATGATGCATTTCCCCGATAGCATAAGCACCAAATTACCCAATACGGGCATCTCCATCTTTGCGGTCATGACACAGCTGGCCCGTGAACATGAGGCCATCAACCTGTCGCAGGGATTCCCTGATTTTGCGGTGTCGCCTGTTTTGATCGAACTGGTCGCCAAGCATATGCGTAAAGGGCATAATCAGTATGCGCCCATGCCGGGTGTCCCTGCCCTGCGCGAAGCCATCGCTGTGAAGACGGAGCGGCTCTACGGCGCCAGCTACGATCCCCAGCAGGAGATCACCGTCACCGCCGGAGCCACCCAGGGTATCTATGCAGCCATCACTGCCTTTGTAAAGGAGGAGGACGAGGTGATCGTATTTGAACCGGCCTATGACAGCTATATTCCGGCTGTCAAGCTCAATGGGGGTGTGGCGATCACCTGCAAGCTGAAGGCACCGGATTTTTCGGTTGACTGGGAAGAGGTGAAGCGGCTGGTCAGCAACCGCACCAGGATGATCATCATTAACAGTCCCCACAACCCCACCGGCAGCCTCCTCAAAAAGGAGGACCTGCTTCAGCTGGAGCGGCTTGTCAACAACTCGGGCATCATCGTGTTAAGCGATGAAGTGTATGAACACATCCTATTCGACGAGCAACAGCACGAGAGTGTCTGCCGCTACCCCGGACTGGCCCAGAGGAGCTTGGTATGCTGCTCTTTCGGGAAAACTTTCCATGCCACCGGATGGAAAACCGGCTACGTGGTCGCCCCGGCCAACCTGATGACCGAATTCAGGAAGACCCATCAGTTCATGGTCTTTTGCGCCAATGCCCCCATACAGCATGCCCTGGCTGAGTTTTTGCAGGATCCTGGGCATTATGAGGGACTTGGTCCCTTTTTCCAAACCAAAAGGGATTATTTCCTCCAGGCCGTTGAGGCTTCAAGATTCACCTACACCCCTGCAGGGGGCACCTATTTTCAGCTGCTGGACTACAGTGCCGTCAGCGACGAGGAGGAGATGGACTTTGCCAGGTGGCTTGTGAAGGAGCATAAGCTGGCGGCCGTACCCACCGCTTCGTTTTACAATAAGGGGCACAACGACCACCTGTTGAGGTTCTGTTTTGCCAAGTCGGAGGAAACCCTTAAAAAAGCTGCAGACATCTTATGCAACATCTGAAAGTTCACCTGGTCCAGACCCCTTTGTTCTGGGAAGACATTGACAGGAACCTGGCGATGTTCTCAGAAAAACTGGCGCCCATTGACTCCGCTCCCGATCTCGTTGTGCTGCCCGAAACCTTTACCACCGGGTTCACCCAGGAGCCCCGCACCGTGGCTGAGCCCATGGAAGGAAAGACCATGCAGTGGATGCAGGAGAAGGCGGCTGCGGGACAGTTTGTGCTCACGGGCAGCATCGTCATCAAGGAAAAAGGTCAGTACTATAACCGCCTGATATGGATGCCTCCCGACGGCCATTATGCCCATTACGACAAGCGCCACCTGTTCACCTTTGCGGGAGAGAACAAAGAGTACAGTCCGGGTAGCAAGCGCCTGGTGGTTCAATTGAAAGGATGGAAGATCATGCCGCTGATCTGTTACGATTTGCGTTTTCCCATATGGAACCGGAACAGCTATAGCGAAGCGGACGGTTTTGGCTACGACTGCATGATCAATGTGGCCAACTGGCCGGCCCCCCGCAGCCATGTCTGGCGCATCCTTCTCATGGCCAGGGCCCTTGAAAATCAGGCGTATGTGATCGGAATGAACCGCATCGGGGCAGACAACAACCAGATCGTTTATTCCGGCGATTCGGCGGTGATCAGTCCCAAAGGCGACAACCTGAGTCAGCTGCTACCCAACCAGGAAGCAGAAGAGACGGTGGTGATGCCTCGCTGTGAGCTGGATGCCTTCCGGGATAAGTTCAGGGTTTGGGCAGACTGGGGAATGGAACGATGACCTGACGGGCGCTACTCCACCGCATCCAGTTCGTGGCGCAGGTTCTCGATGATGAACTGCTGGCGTTCAGGGCTGTTCTTGCCCATATAAAAACGGAGTATTTCGGTCAGGCTAAGGTCCTTACGCAGGATGACCGGATCCAGGCGGATGTTTTTCCCAATGAAATGGCTGAACTCGTCAGGGGATATCTCACCCAGGCCCTTGAAGCGCGTCACCTCGGCCGCGCTGCCAAGCAACTTCAACGCTGCCCCCTTTTCCTGTTCTGAATAACAATAATGGGTGGACTTCTTGTTCCTCACTCTGAAAAGGGGTGTTTGCAATATGTACAGGTGTCCGTTGCGCACCAGGTCAGGGAAGAACTGCAGGAAGAAAGTGAGCAGGAGGAGCCGTATGTGCATGCCGTCCACATCTGCGTCGGTGGCTATCACCACATTGTTGTAGCGCAGATTCTCCAGGCTCTCTTCAATGTTGAGGGCGGCCTGCAGCAGGTTGAACTCCTCGTTTTCATAAACTATTTTCTTGGTCAGTCCATAACTGTTCAGCGGCTTGCCTTTCAGGCTGAATACAGCCTGGGTGTTCACATCCCTTGCCTTGGTGATGGAGCCGCTGGCGGAGTCTCCCTCGGTGATAAACAGGGTGGTGTCGAGACGCTGCGGGTGATTGTCATTGTAGTGTACCCGGCAGTCGCGCAGCTTTTTGTTATGCAGGCTGGCCTTTTTGACCCGCTCCCTGGCCAGCTTTTTGATGTTGGCCATGTCCTTCCTGTCTTTTTCCGACTGAAGGATCTTCTTGAGCAGGGCCTCGGCCACCTCGGGGTGCATATGCAGGTAATTATCCAGGCGCCGCTTGAGGATGTCTCCAATGTAATGACGTATGGTGAGCCCCCCGGGTTCCATGTGCTGCGACCCCAGCTTGGTTTTGGTTTGTGATTCAAATACCGGCTCCTGTACCTTGATGCTCATGGCCACCATGATGGAGGTTTTGATGTCGTTGGCATCAAAGTCCTTTTTGTAAAACTCACGGATGGTCTTGTTCAGTGCTTCGCGGAATGCGGCCTGGTGAGTGCCGCCCTGGGTGGTATGCTGTCCGTTGACAAAGGAGTAATACTCCTCACTGTACTGGCTGGTGCTGTGGGTGAATGCAAACTCCAGTTCGTCCTCATGGATATGGATGATGGGATAGCAGACAGGGGTGTCGATGTTGCGGTTCAGCAGATCCAGCAGGCCGTTTTTTGAATATAGACGCCGTCCGTTGAAAACGATGGTGAGTCCACGGTTCAGAAAGACGTAATTCCACAGCAGCTGCTCTATGTATTCATCGATGAAACGAAACTTGCCAAAGATCGTGTCGTCGGGCGTGAAGGTGACCACCGTACCGGTCCTGTCCGGGCTCTCACGGACCTCATATTCCTTCATGAGCTTTCCCAGTTCAAACTCCGCCGCCTTGGCCTGACCCTCACGGATGGATTCGATCCGGAAGGAGTTGGACAGCGCATTGACCGCCTTGGTGCCCACCCCATTCAGTCCCACCGTTTTTTTGAACACCTTGCTGTCGTACTTGGCCCCGGTATTGATCCTTGACACGCAATCGATCACCTTACCCAGGGGGATGCCTCGGCCGTAGTCACGGACACAAACCTGTTTGTCGTCAATGGTCACCTCAATGGTTTTTCCAAAGCCCATGATGAATTCATCCACGGCATTGTCAATCACCTCCTTGATCAGCACATAGATGCCATCGTCCTGGGACGCCCCGTCTCCCAGCTTCCCGATATACATGCCGGGCCGCAGACGGATATGCTCCTTCCAGTCGAGCGTACGTATGGTATCTTCTGAATACTTTTCTGCCATCGCCATAGAATCTGCTAAGGGGCAAAGATACAAAATAAGCTGCTTCCCCCTTCCCGCCATGCAAACGTTAATCTATGTTAAAGCCAGGCCTGCAGGCGCGACAAGCCCCTGTGATCATTAAACTTTTTACGTGTTTATGTGTCAGTACTAGTGCGTGCCGGACGAACAGACAGTGGCCGGTGTTTTCTTCCGGTGCCACACCGGTCCAGTGAATAAGTTGTAGAACCCTTTTAGAGAGAACAGAGATATGTTTAAGCGAAGTGCGTTGATGTTGTTTGTCTTTATGTTAATAACCCCCTTGCATGTTTTGGTGGCAGCCGCCGAGGCCCCCCAGGGATCGCGTGGAGGGGGGGAGCCCCCTGCCATTGGGGAGGTTTCGGGTCGCCTGATGGACGAATCGGAGCAGCAACCCCTGATGTTTGCCAGCGTGGTATTGCATTC
>SKNE01000240.1 GCA_007120675.1 Bacteroidales bacterium | reverse complement strand
GCAGGGCCGTGGCGGTGGACTGTACCATCGATGAGGCCGCCGACACCACACGCTACCATCCCTTCAAGGGAAACATCGACCTGGAAAAGCTGGAAAAGGTCTTCAAGGACAACCCCAGGGAAAAAATCCCCTTGTGCATCATCACCGTTACCTGCAACACGTCCGGTGGACAGCCCGTTTCCATGGAAAATATCCGCGCCGTGAGCCAGCTGTGTAAGCAATACGGCATCCCTGTGTTTTTCGACGCCGCCCGCTTTGCAGAAAATGCCTATTTCATCAAGGTGCGCGAAAAAGCCTATGCCAGTCACCGCATCGAGGACATCGTGCATGAGATGTACTCCCATGTGGATGGGGCCACCATGAGCAGTAAGAAGGACGCCATTGCCAATATCGGGGGATTCCTGGCTTGCCGCGACGAGGAGCTTTTCCAGAAGATCAGCATGTACTGCATCCTGTTCGAGGGCTACCTGACCTATGGGGGACTGGCAGGACGCGACCTGGCAGCCGTTGCCCAGGGGCTGGTGGAGGGCTGCGACTTCCACTACCTGGAAGCGCGCATCGGACAGGTTGCCTACCTGGGCAAGCTGCTGAAGCAGTATGGCGTGCCGTTCCAGGAGCCCACCGGCGGACACGCGGTCTTTGTGGACGCAAAAAAACTGCTGCCACAGGTGCCCCGTGAAGAGTTCCAGGCGCAAACCCTGGCCATCGAGCTCTACCTGGAGGGGGGGGTGCGCGGCGTGGAGATTGGCACCCTGCTGGCTGACCGCGACCCGGTGACGCGTGAGAACCGCTACCCGCGACTGGAACTGCTTCGCCTGGCCATCCCCCGAAGGGTCTACACCAACTCCCACATGGAATACGTGGCCGCCTGCCTGGGGAACATCTACGAAAGGCGCCACACCATGAAGCGGGGCCTGCGTATCACCAGGGAGGCACCCATCATGCGGCATTTCACCGTAGCGCTCGAAAAGATCGAAGAATAGACACCAATCCACCGCCTATGGAAACCCTGATCCTCTTCATCATTGCCCTGGGACTGGCCATGGACTGTTTCACGCTGGCCATCAGCAACAGCTCTGTATCCGGACTCGTGAAAGCCGGGGTGCCGCTCAAGGTGGCCATCGCCTTCACCTTCGCCCACCTGGTATGGCTGTATGCCGGTCACTGGCTGGGGGGCGCGATCCAATCCTACTTTGCAGGGATGGAGTCGTGGGCCGCCTTTGTGGTGCTGGGCATCATCGGTCTGAAGATGATCTATGAGGCCCGCAGGCGGCATCCGGGGAGCAAGGTGTTCGACATCAACGATGTGCGTGTGATCGTGGTGCTCTCGCTGGCCACGGCCATGAATGCCTTCCTGGCCGGGGTGGCCCTGGGCCTTACCGCCATGCCGGTGCACAGGGGCGGCCTACTGGTGGCAATCAGCGTCTTTGTTCTTAGCCTGGGGGGCATGGCCGGGGGAAAAAACCTGGGACTCCTCTATGCCAGGCGGACAGCCTACTTTGGCGGCTCCTTCATGCTCATGGCCTCTGCCATCTTCCTGTCGCAGATCCTTTGACGTCCACACCCTGGAGGTCAGCCGGCCAGCAGGTTACAACCCCTGACATCGCTGTTGTCAAAGCGCCCGAGCACCTCAAATTGTCCGCCGGGACGCAGCCGGCCCAGGTCCTGCGTGGCAATGAAGCTGCAGGAAAAGGTATTGGCCAGGTCCACCACGTTGATCCCCCCTGTTTGTCCCTCTTCCACACCTGAAAGGGGATCGGTGGTGTCACGAAGCAAAACCTTCATCCAGGGGGGACAACTGAAGAGGCCACTTCCGTGGGAATAGGCCTGCGATAACAGCTCTGTCATCCCATATTCGGAGTGGATCACCTCCTGGCCGAAAGCCCGGCAGAGAGTGTCGTGAAGTTCTTGACGCACCATCTCCCTGCGGCGGCCCTTCATTCCGCCGGTCTCCATCACGATGGCATTGGGCAAAGGCATGGGGTGCAGGGATGCCAGGTCCAGCAAGGCGAAACTCACCCCCAGGAGCAGCACTTTTTCCTCGCGCTCCGCCAGGCGGCGAAGTTTTCCGGCCAGGGCATCCAGCTGATCCAGGTAAAACCCGCCCTCCGGGTGTGCGCTTTCCTCCATGAGCCGCCTGGCCATATAGACCAGGGAGGATCCCTGCCGCTCAAGATAGTCTGGAAGCAAGGACAGTATGCAGTAGTCGGAGGGCTCACCGTAAAAGCGCCGGAAACAGGTGAAAAAACTCTTTTCGTAGAGATCCAGGGAGGCCACGTGGTGGCGTGAGGGCTCACTGCCCGTCGTGCCGGAGCTGGTAAACACCTGCCGGGGCGGATCGGTCGATGCGTAAACGGTCTGTTGCTTGAACACCTCTATGGGCAGGAAAGGGATGTCTGCCAACCCCCGTGCGTCCCCTGCCTCCACCCCCAGTTCGCGGCAAAAACGCTGATATACCCGGTTGTGCTCATGCTGAAAGCGAAACACCATCAGCGCCACCGCTTCCAACTCATCATTGGAAGCGATCGTAAAAAGGCTGTTTAGCAACTCTTGCGCTTGTTTCATGGATCCCATGCAGGATGTGGGTATTTAGGTGGTCTCCCTCCGACTCACATGGCGCTGTCAGTGGACGCCCTGCAAGCCTCCGGATGTTTTTTTGATCCCCTGTATGATCATTCTAAACAGAGGTGTATCTTTGTACGAAGTTAGGCAAAATACGGGCAGCTTGTATGCTCTGTCCGTCGATGTAAGAGAGCCCCCCACATGAACGAAAACCTGGACCCTTCAGCCACCAAGCTCAGCAAGGAGGAGCGCATCATAGAGCACACCTTGCGTCCCGGAAGCTTTTCCAGCTTTACCGGGCAGTTTAAGGTGGTTGAAAACCTGAAAGTGTTCGTGGATGCGGCCTCGCAGCGCAACGAAGCCCTTGACCATGTGTTGCTGCACGGGCCTCCCGGCCTGGGAAAGACCACCCTGGCCCACATCATCGCCAACGAGATGGGGGTGGGCATCAAGATCACCTCCGGACCTGTGCTGGATAAGCCCGGCGACCTGGCGGGACTGCTCACCAACCTGGAAGCGCGTGACGTACTCTTCATCGATGAGATCCACCGGCTGAGTCCCGTCGTGGAAGAGTACCTCTATTCGGCCATGGAAGATTTCCGGATTGATATCATGATCGAGACAGGTCCCAATGCCCGCAGCGTGCAGCTAAGCCTCCACCCCTTCACCCTGATCGGGGCCACCACGCGTTCAGGACTGCTGACCTCGCCCCTACGCGCACGTTTCGGCATCAACGCCCGCCTCAACTATTACGATGCCACGCTCCTGCAGCACATCATCAAACGCTCGGCCGGCATCCTCAAGGTGGAGATCACCGACAAGGCAGCACAGGAGATATCACGCCGCAGCCGTGGCACACCACGTATTGCCAATGCCCTCCTGCGACGGGTGCGCGATTTTGCGCAGGTCAAGGGAAACGGCGACATCGACCTGGATATCGCCCTCTACGGGCTGTCGGCACTGAACGTGGACAAATACGGACTGGATGAGATGGACAATAAGATCCTCTCCACCATCATCGATAAGTTCAAGGGGGGGCCTGTTGGCCTCACCAACGTAGCCACCTCCGTGGGCGAGGATGCAGGCACCATCGAAGAGGTCTATGAACCCTACCTGATCCAGGAAGGGTATATCATGCGCACCCCCCGTGGCCGCGAGGCCACAGAGATCGCCTACAAGCACCTGGGCCGCCACAAGGCATCAGGCCAGGGCTCCCTTTTTGACTAAGCACAGCCCTTTTGCCAATGAGCCCTCCAGCTCCCCATATCCACCCCCAACGGGACGACCCTGATCAACCAGCCAGGAGCAGGTCCGGCGCCAATCGCCCTTCACGGGCCGCTGGCCGGGAACAGACCGCTGGCCAGGCGCAGGCTGACAACCGGGTGAAAGCCGCCGTCCGCAAGCAAGCCACAGACCGGGAACAGGCCGCAGACCGGGAACGGGCCACTGGCCGGGAACAGGCTGCAGACCGAGAACGGGCAGCTGGCCAGGCGCAGGCTGACAACCGGGTGAAAGCCGCCATCCGGGAGCAGGCCGCCGCACTGGGCTTCGATGCCTTGGGCATAGCCAGGGCAGAAACCCTGGAAAACCACCAACCCCTGTTATCGGCTTACCTGGAGAAGGGCCACCACGGCAAGATGGGCTATATGGCCAGGCACTTTGACAAACGCCTGGATCCCAGGCTGCTTTTAAAGGGGGCCCGCTCGGTGATCGTCGCAGCCCACAATTATTACCCTGCCGTGGGACAAGCCGAGGGGACTAGCTACCGCATAGCACGCTATGCCTACGGACAGGACTATCACCGGGTGATCAAAGACAAGTTGCACAAGCTGGCGCAGGCCGTGGAAGAGATCGCAGGGAAGCACACCTGCCGGGTGTTTACCGATTCGGCGCCGGTGCTGGAGAAAGCTTGGGCTGAGTGGGCAGGACTGGGCAAAACGGGCAAAAACACCTGCTTCATCATCCCCCGGAAGGGGTCTTACCTCTTTTTGGGAGAGATCATCACCACCATGGACCTGGCGCCTGATGAGGCCTTTGAGAAGGACCTGTGCGGCCATTGCCGCCGATGCATGGATGCCTGTCCCACCCAGGCCATCACCGATGCGGGCCAGCTGGATGCCCGGCGTTGCCTCTCCTACCTGACCATTGAGCTGAAGGACAGGATCCCGGATGAGTTCCGGGCAAAGAGCCGGGGGTGGGTGTTTGGCTGCGACATCTGCCAGGAGGTTTGTCCCCACAACCGCTTCGCCGCACCCAGCAACGAAAAGGCGTTCAGGCCCATAACGGCCGTGGCGGAATGGACAGACAAGGAGTGGGAAGAGATGGACAGGGAGCGCTTCAACCGGCACATCAGGAAGGCCGGATCTCCCTTGGGGAGGATCACCTACGATAAGATGATGGACAACATCCGTTGCGCGGCCGAATCCCGCCGATGAGCATCACGGGCGCCCGGTTTGCTGCCGGTTGCGCGAACACGTGCCGTCGGTTGCTTGAACGCGTGCCGTCGGTTGCGCAAACGCGTGCCGCCGGTTGCCTGAACCCGTTCCGCCGGTTGCACAAACGCGTGCAGTCGGTTGCCTGAACCCGTGCTGCCGGCGGACACCTCAACCGGCAGGTGCCTCAAGGGCCGGACACCCTTAGCTGCAGGGCCGCATGCTGTCGATGAGCATCTTGGGTACCCGGCGCTTTCGTTCTTCAATAAAGGCCTGGAACTCCTCTTCCGAGAAGCTGTTCTTGTCCCTGATCAGCGTCTTGATGGCAAAAGGAAAGGCGATCAGTGAGAGCATGTCAACAAACAACTGTGTTGGATCCGTGCGACGAATACTGCCTTTCTTGCCCTCTTCGATGATCTGTTTGGTGAAGGCCTCGGTGGAATACAATGAGGTGATCGCCTTCATCTCGGTGATCCGCTCACGGCTGCGGTGCAAAATGGCCATCACAAAGGATACCAGCAGGGGATTGTCTGACAACATGTCGATGTACACGTGAACATACTGCCTGATCTTATCGTATAGCTCCAGGTCACTGTTCAGGATCCTGATCAGATCTTCTGAATTCTTCTTTACCAGGGAGGAAAAGATGGTGTCAAACAGGTTCTCCTTGCTTCTGAAGTAATAGTTCATCAGGGCCAGGTTGATGCCTGCCTTGTTGGCGATGTCGCGGACACTGGTGCGGTCTACACCCTTTTCCAGGAAAAGCTCGGTGGCCGCATCAAAAATTTTTTGTTCTGTATTTCTATTCTTTGCCATATCTTTAGGTTTGTTTGTGCAAAGGTACGATTAAATATTGTTTTAAACAAAGTTTAAAACATTTTGCTCTACCTTTGCCGGAGAAGTATACATGGGCTTCCCCATTTGTTGGTCATCCATTTTTAATTAAACGTAAAAAGCATGCTTCAGCGCATATTGTTCAGGCGTTTTTTGTTCCTGGCCCTCGCGGCGGGTTTCTTGCTTGCCCTCAGCTGGCCTGCCAGGGGGTTTCCATTCCTGGCATTTTTTGCCTTCATCCCACTTTTGTGGATGGAGGATGAGGCGTTGACCAGGCGCATGCAGATTCCCCCGGTACGATTCTTTGTGTACACCTGGCTTGCATTCATTGTCTTCAACCTGCTGACCACCTGGTGGATCGTATACGCTACCGTTCCGGGGATGATCGTGGCGGTCTTTCTGAACTCGCTGTTCATGGCCATGCCCTGGGTGCTGATGCATTGGGCCCGTCGCATCTTGCCCGCTTCCCAGGGGCCGCTACCCGTGGTGGTGTTCTGGCTGGCCTTTGAATTCCTTCACACCCGGTGGGAGTTGAGCTGGAACTGGCTGGATCTGGGCAATGTCTTCGCGGCTTACCCGGCCTGGGTGCAGTGGTACGAGGTGACAGGCGTGGCGGGCGGCACGCTCTGGGTTCTCAGCATCAACATCCTGTTGTTTCTTGCCATGAAACAATTCCTGGGAGCTTATGTCCGACGGAAAAAAGCGCGCTGGAACGCCTTGCTGGCCCTGGCACTCTTTGCACTGCCCTCCCTGTTCTCGTTCTACCTTTGGGTCACCTACGAGGAAGAGGTGAGGCCGGTCTCCGTGGTGATCGTTCAGCCATCCGGCGAAGACCAGGCTCCCAGGCAGCGCATCAGGGAGATGATGGCCCTTGCCGACCAGCGCATTACACCCGATACACGCTTTGTGGTGGCACCCGAAGGAGCCAACATCCAGGGCATCTGGATGGATGAGGCGGAAGGTCATTTTGCTGTGCAAATGCTCAGGCAACATCTCGACAGGCATCCCGGCCTGATCTGGGTGATGGGCAGCTTCACCTACCGCATGCTGGCGGAAGATGAGGTGCCGGGACCCACCGCACGCCCCTATGGAGATTCCGGACGCCATTTCGAGGCCTTCAACTCGGCCTTCATGGTGGAGGCGGATCAGCCGGTTCAGTTTTACCATAAGTCCATCCTGGTGCCCGGGATCGAGCGAATGCCATATTCCGGGTGGCTGAAGCCCCTGGAAGGACTGGTTGACCGCTTCGGAGGCATCACCGGAAGCCTGGGCACGCAGCCTGAAAGGCGCGCAATGGTCAGCTCTGAGGGTCGCATTGCGCCATCCATCTGCTATGAGTCCATCTACGGCGACTTCATGCGCAGCTACATGCACGACGGGGCCTCCCTCCTGTTCATCATCACCAACGACAGCTGGTGGAGGGAAACGCCCGGCCACCGGCAGCATATGCAATATGCACGCCTCAGGGCCATTGAGACACGCCGGAGCATCGCCCGGTCGGCCAGCACGGGGATTTCAGCCTTTATCAACCAGCGCGGCGAGGTGATCAAATCCAGCGGCTGGTGGGAAGTCGCTGCCTTAAGCGCTACCATCAATAAAAACCACACGATCACCTTTTTTGCTCGCTCAGGGAACTACCTTGGCCGGATGGCGGTCTTTCTGACGGGACTGTTTGTGCTTTTCATGGCCTCCCAGCACATTATACGGCGTGGGCGGTAGGTAGTGAGGCGCTTCCGCGGATGGCAGGGGCACGACACCTCAGGAGGGCATACGGAAATCGGGGCTCAGGTAAACGGGGTAGCGGGCAAAGAAGCGGGACGTGTTTTCGGTTGCCTCCTTCACGGGTCTGAACTCCATGCCGATGGCGTCCCTGATCTTGTCGTTGCTAAAGTAGCGTTTGATGTTTGCATTCCTGGCTGTCTCCCTGGACAGCAGGGGGCGCTGGCCCGTGATGAAACTCCTGGCTTTTTCCGCCCGCCAGGCCAGCTCGCTGAGGAAGCGTCCGGCGCGGTATTTTGGCGGGCGCGCATCGGAGTAAAGGGCAAACTGGGTGAAGAGCTCCTGGTATGACAAGTCTTCACTACTCAGGATGAAGCGTTCGTTGACGATCTCACTCTCCATGAGGCGAACCATGGCAGAGGCCACATCCCTGGCATCCACAAAGCCCGTTACGCCGGAAGTGTAGAACTTCATGCCATTTTTGACCGATTGGTATAGCTGTGCGCTGGAGCGGCCGGGATCGCCGGGTCCGATCACCACCGAAGGGTTGACGATCACCACCGGCAGGCCCTCTTCCGATGCGCGCCACACCTCCCGCTCAGAGCCGTATTTACTGATGGCGTACCAGGAGTTCTTTCGCGATGTTTTCCACACCAGCGATTCATGGATCTTGTTATCCTTTTCCGGCACGCCCAGGGCAGCCACGCTGCTGCAGTGACAAAACTTCCGGATGCCGCTCGCCAGGGCCACATTCACCAGGTTGGCGGTTCCCTCCACGTTGGCTTTCATCATCACCTCCCTGTCCTGCGGCAAAAAGGAGACCATCGCCGCACAGTGGTAGATGTGGCTGACCCCCTCCATCGCCTCCTGCAGGCTGACCAGGTCGCTCAGGTCCCCATCCACCCAAAGGATCTG
>SKNE01000027.1 GCA_007120675.1 Bacteroidales bacterium | reverse complement strand
TACAGGCCATCTGCTTCGTTGCGAAAGCCTTGAAATAGAACACTATGTCAGCGGCTTTCGACGCCTTGCATCTGACCTGGATTAAAAGCATGAATAATGCAGGTTAGAATGAACACATTTTGACAGGGCAGGCAAATGGCTTATGGGTGCCATCCCCCGGCGCTTTCGTCGCGCCAATAAAAGAGAAAAGCCCGCTTCCGGGGAGGCGGGCTTTTGCGTGACCTGGCTGGGACTCGAACCCAGGACCCCATCCTTAAAAGGGACGTGCTCTACCAGCTGAGCTACCAAGTCATCCACAAAAAGTGGCAAAGCATCAATGCCTGCCATCTTTTTTGAGTGGGCAAAGATACTGGCAAATTTCAAAAATCCAAAGTTTTTTTGCCGGCGTGGGGTAAAAAAACAGGTACCAGGTCACGGTTTTTGCTACTGTATGACGGGATGGCGCTCAAAAGGGGCCGCTTCATCAAACAGCTTGCGCCAGGTGATCAGCGTAAAAGCCCTCTCTGCGCCCAGGTGCTCCACGATGCGGATCATCTTTGGGTTGAAATCGCCAAGCCAGGTGATGTACATGAAACGGTAATGGTTCTTTTCTGAGACGATTCTCTGGAGCGACATCACAAGGGCACTTTCCAGTCCCCTGTTTTGGTATTCGGGGATGATGCCGAATATCAGGCCATAGATGGTGCGGCAACGGCCGCGCCAGCGGTGGTAAAGGAATTTCAGCTTGCCTGCAAGGTTGAGCCGTCCGTTCACATAGCGAAACAATTCATTGAGCTCGGGAATACCGATGAAGAAGGCTACCGGCCTGTCGTGGTGGTAGGCGAACAGCAGCAGGTCAGGATCCAGCACCTGCTTCATGGATGAAAAGCTCTCCAGGGCCTGCTGCTTTGTCATGGGGCTGAACTCCTTATGGGCGTCACTCCAGGCACTGTTGTAAATGATCCTGAAGTCTTCCGCAAACTGCTCCAGTTGCGACAGCCTCAGGCATTCAAAGCGGTAAGCCTGGCTTTCGGTAAGCCGCTGGTATTTCTTTTCAAGTATGGGCGGAAGCGTCACATCAGTCCGGCTATGGTAGACATATTGCTCGTAATAGTTCCTGAACCCATAAGCCTCAAAAAGCCGCCGGTAATAGGGGGGATGGTAATTCATCAGGTAGGGTGGAGGCTTGCCATGGCCCGCCACCAGGAGCCCCCAGAACCGCTCCTTATCGCCAAAGTTGATGGGGCCGTCCATGGCCTCCATGCCACGCTCCTGCAACCACTGCCTGCAGGCATCAAAAAGCATGAATGCCGCATCCCGGTTATCGATGCATTCAAAAAAACCCATGCCACCAACGGCTTGCCCAGCGGCCTGGGAGTCCTTCACAAAAGCCGCCACGCGGCCGATCAGCTGACCTTGTCTGTCCCTCAATATCCATCGCACGGCATCTCCCCGCCTGTATTGCTGGTTCACTCCCGGGTCAAATACCGCTTCGGTGTCTTTGTCCAAATGGGGGATCCAGTGCGGGTCCGACCTGTAAATGATGGATGGCACCCGGAGAAAGTGCCGGGCCGAGATCTTGTCCTTGACTTCTGTAAGTTGCATGGGTGGATGAGGGGCTTCGTCGGGAGCGAAATTAATCATTTCCCCCAGCAAAAAAAACACTAATTTTATCTGCCGGTATCGGATCATTCCTCCATCATCCAAGCAAACAGATATGTTCAAAGACAAGGTGATTATTGTGACCGGGGCCTCTTCAGGGATTGGCAGGGCCCTTGCCGAAGCATGCCTGGAACAGGGTGCGCGGGTTGTCCTGGCCGCGCGGAACAAGGAGGCCATGGAGGCCCTGGCAACGGGTTTTAGTCCTGAAAAAAGCCTCGTGGTTCCCACCGATGTGTCCAGTGAAGGGGATTGCAGAAAGCTGGTTGAGCGGACCATTGAACGTTTTGGCCGCATAGATGTGCTGATCAGCAATGCAGGCATCTCCATGCGCGCCTTATTTGACCAGGCGGACACAAAGGTGATTGAACGCCTGATGGCGGTGAACTTCTGGGGCACGGTCTATTGCAGCAGGTATGCACTGCCCTACCTCCTGGATAGCCGGGGCAGCCTGGTGGGCGTTTCATCCATAGCGGGCTACAAGGGACTTCCTGCCCGTACGGGGTACTCAGCCTCGAAATTTGCCATGCACGGACTGCTTGAGGCGCTGCGCATAGAAAACCTGAACAGGGGGTTGCACGTTCTGATCGCCTGTCCGGGCTTTACTGCCTCCAACATCCGGAAAACCGCGCTGGCCGGTGATGGCACCGCGCAAGGTGAATCTCCGCGGGATGAAGATAAAATGATGAGCGCCGGAGAGGTAGCCCGGCACATCCTGGGGGCCATCGCCAAAAGGAAGAACACATTGATTCTGACTCGCCAGGGAAAGCTGACCGTGTGGCTGAATAAATTCTTGCCGTCACTGACGGATAAACTAATATATAAGCACATGGCCGGTGAACCCGACTCGCCGCTTTCCTGATCCGGCAGCAACAGACAGCTAGTCAAGCGGTCCTGTCGACTGCACAGCCCGCTATCGCTGGTTGTCAATCTTTTCCTCCGCACCTGCGCCCCGGGACCCGTGGCCATTCATACCCTGGCTAGGCAATATAGCTTTCTAAGAGTACACAGTGACCGGCCGGACTGAGTCTGACGCCATTGATCTCGGCAGGGATGAGCAGGGTGTCCCCTTTACCCATGCCCTCGCTGCCTGCCCCGTGGTAAAGGGTACAGCCCCCTTCAAGGCAGGTGTACACCACGAATGAGTCGACAAAAAGGTAATCCATCTCCATTTCCCTGTCAAAGGAGAGCTTCCTGATGGTGAAAAACGGGCACTCAATGAGAGCCACCGGCTTGTTGGGTGCGTCCTGGTAAGGCACCCTGCTGTCATGGCTTGCAAAGTGGATGGCATCCATGGCCTCCTCGGTGTGCAGCTTTCGCGGCCTGCCATCCTCACCAGGACGGTCCCAGTCATAGATGCGGTAGGTGATATCTGAGGCTTGCTGTATCTCGCAGAGGGTGATTCCCCGGCCTATGGCATGCACCTGTCCGGCCGGAATAAAGAAGAGATCACCAGCCTTCACCTGCTCTGACCTGAGGATCTCGCGAAGCCGCCTCTTCTCCAGGTGATCACGGTAGATGCCTGGTGTGATGTCCCTGTTGAAGCCCACGATCAATTCTGCGCCAGGCTCCGCACCGAGCACATACCAGCATTCCGTCTTGCCCCGGCTTTGGTGACGTTCCAGGGCAAGGGAGTCGTCGGGATGCACCTGGATGGACAAATCGCCGTCGGTATCCAGGAATTTGAACAGCAGGGGAAAATCCCTTCCATAATGGGCAAACACCTTGTCTCCCACCAGGTCGCCCATGTAAACCTCGATGAGCTCAGGGAGCGCGTTGCCTGCGAGGAAACCGTTGCTCACCACGGATTCATTTCCCGGCAAGCCGCTGATCTCCCACGATTCGCCGCATTTGGACAGGGGCTTGTAGTCCTTGTTCAGCAATGCAGGCATGCGCCTGCCACCCCACACCTTATCCTTGAACAGGGGGGTGAACTTTAAGGGGTAAAGTCCTTGCGTCATCAGGGCCAGAGGATTTTTTCATCATCATCCATGGCCACGGCCCAGCTGACCAGGATTAGCTGGCCATCATCAAAGACAAATTGCAGGTGGGCGTCATTGAAAAAGAGGATACGCTCATCCAGGTCGTCGTCATCCTCCACTTCAAAGGTCTTGAACCCATTCTTCTGCATCAGGTCAATGACGCCCTTTTCACCGAGGCCAAACACCTTCTCACCAAACAGGGTGGCCCCCTCATTGTCCGTCTCAAAATTGGTGCACACATTGTTTAATTCCTTCTCGAAATACACCGCGTGCCCCTTCTCCCAGTAGCTCCAGACCACCACTTCATGGATCTCCCCTTCCACATCGATGGTCTCTGTCTCCTGGGGTGAGCCCAGAACGGCTTCCACCTCTTCGCCGGTGGCGCCAAACTTGATGTTGCCAAAGCCAGTCAATGGCTTGATCTCCAATACATGTTGCATGATTTTTTAGCTTAGGGTAACATTGTAAATACCAAAACTACATAATAATACGCTGTCATTGGTCCCGGCAGGCATATTTTTTCTGCCTGATCCCTGCCCGCCATCACGGCCGGGCCACAGGCGCTACCCAGGTAACCCTCGCTTGGCGTGGCTTTGCATGATTTGGCAAAGGTAAGTGAGCTTGTAGAGGTCAAAAAGAAGAAGGGAGGGGGTCTGTTCCAGCCTTCTCTCCATACCCGCCTTGTGTTTTGTTTGTATCCACCGCAAGACTTGGCAAAGTCTCAGTGACCTGACCCCCTGGTATGTGCGCATGATGCGGACCATGTCAAGGTAGCGGGGATCCCGCCCGCTCAGCTCCCAGGTGCGTTGAAGGTTTTCCAGCCCTTCCCGTGTTTTTTCAAGGAAGCGTTCTGCCGCGTCCAGTCCGGCATGCAGGACCGGGTTGTCGATGTGCCTGGTGACTGCTTCCTGTTTCATGAGGTCAAATCCAAAAAGGGTGTCCTCGTGTCCGTACCCCTCCAGGTTTTCCCTGAAGCCCAACTGGGCGAACAGCGCTTTTTGGATCAGGAAGTTGCCCGTCATAAAGGAGAGGTAAGGTCGTTTGTTGCGCTCAGCGGCAGGCCTTACCTCCCGCTTTGAGCCCACCAGCCAGTGAAGGACCAGGCTATTGTCTGCCGGCTGATCACCATACACATGGCCGCCACACAGCACCTGGCCGGATGCCAGGTGGGACAGGTAGACCTTTAGAAAGTCCTTGCGGATGATCCGCGTATCGCCATCAAGAAACAGCAGGTAAGGGTGCCGGGCCATTTTGGCGAGCAGGTTACGGACCCTGCTTCTGCCCGCATTGCGGGCCAGCTCCTCATACCTGACCAGGGGCAGTCTCCCCAGCGACCGGTTGGCCTCCCTGCTTTGATCATCTGAGCCATCATCCAGCAGGCAGATCTCAGCGTCAACACTCAGCTCAACCGCCTGGAGATGAAGTTCATTGGTGAGCTCACTCACCTCCTGCTTGTATATGGGGATGCAGATGCTTAACATGTCCGGCCTGGCGTGTGAAGGCAAAAGTAGACAAAATATGGGTGGGTTTTATGCTCCTGTGAAGCAGGAATACGCACATCGAATGCATTATTTCTTATAAAAGCTGGGCGACAGGAGTAGGAGCACGGTGAACATCTCCAGCCGGCCAAGGATCATGTAGAAGCTTAGGATCCACTTGGCCGGATTGGGGATGCTTCCATAACTCTCGATGGGCCCCACATTGGCGATGGCCGGTCCGATGTTACCGAGGGTGGCGGCCGACGCACCGATGGCTGAAGTGAAGTCCAGTCCGAAGAGCGTCATGGCGGCGGCCCCCGCCATGAATAGCAGCATGTATAACAAAAAGAAGGCCAGGAAGTTGTGAATGATCTCCTGGGGAATGCTTTTCTGGTTTACCCTCACCGGAATCACGGCCATTGGATGCAACAGGCGTTTGAACTCCAGGCGGGTGTTCTTCACCAGCACCAGCACGCGGATCATTTTCATCCCCCCCGCAGTAGATCCGATGCAACCCCCGGTGAACATGAGCAGAAAGAGGAAGAACCACAGAAACCCCTGCCACTCCATGTAATCAGTGGTCGTGAAACCCGTGGTGGTGACAATGGACACCACCTGGAACAGGCTTTTCCGGAAGATATATTCAATGTCGGGAGACTGCATGATAACAAGCAGCGACAAGAAAAACAGCAAGGTGAAGCTTCCCATGAGCTTGAGAAAAAACAGCCATTCTTCGTTGTTGAGTACCTTGCTGAACTGCCCTTTTAGAACGAAATAATGCAGTGAAAAGCTGGTGGCCCCGAGGATCATGAACAGGATGATCACATATTGCGTATAGGCGGAATAGCCTGCCATGCTGTCGTTTTGTGTGGAGAATCCACCGGTGGCTACCGTGCTGAAAGCGTGATTGATGCTGTGGAACAAATCCATCCCCCCCAGCATGAGCAGGAGGGTCAGGACCAGGGTAAGTCCCGTATATATGCCCCACAGCCTCTTGGCCGTCTGTGTGATCCGCGGATGCAGCCTGCTGGGGGTGGTGCCCGGCACTTCCGCCACAAAAAGCTGCATTCCCCCCACACCAAGGATGGGCAATATGGCCAGGGTCAGTACAATGATCCCCATGCCCCCCAGCCAGTGCGTCATGCTGCGCCAGAAAAGGAGTCCCATGGGAAGGGATTCGATGTCGGTCAAAATGGTGGCCCCGGTAGTGGCTATGCCGGAGGTGGATTCAAAGAAGGCGTCGGAGAAGCTGGGGATGGCACCGCAAAGATAGAATGGGAGCGCACCAAAGAAAGCAATGCACACATAAATGACGGTCACAATCACATAGCCTTCCTTTTTGCCGATGTTCCTGAAATCATGTTTCCTGGTCAGCAAGAAGGCGACCAGTCCGGAAACAAAGGTGATGGCTGCGGAGAGGATCAGGGATGTGTAGGCAGATTCTTCCTGGTAATAGATCGACCAGAGAGCAGACAACAGCATGAATAATGACAGCATCATCACCAGCAGGCCGGTGAATTTGATGATCAGTTTGCCGTTTATGATCCTTTTCTTTGGCACCCCTTATTTCTTCCCTTTAAACAGCTTATCCACCCCGTGGAACGCTTCCGGCAGGGAGAAAACCACCACTTTGTCGCCCGCCTGGATCTGCATGTCCCCCTCTGCGATGTAACCGTGTCCCTCCCTGATCACCCCGCCAATGATTGCCTGGCGCGGAAAATTCAGCTTCCTGATGGGTTTTTTTGTCACCGGCGATCCCTCGCGCGCTTTGAACTCAAACACCTCGGCGTCAACACTGGTAAGGCACTTGGTGGAGATCACCTCAGCCGTCATGGTGAAGCGGAGAATGTAGCTGGCCGTGGCCAGCTTCTTGTTGATGATGGTGTCGATGCCCACACTCTGGGAGATCTCAATGAAATCGATGTTTTCCACCAGGGCGATGGTCTTTTTCACTCCAAAGCGCTTGGCAAGCAGGCAGGTCAGGATATTGGTTTCAGAGTTGTTCGTGACCGCCACAAAGGCATCCATGGAAGCCACGCTTTCGCTTTCCAGGAGGTTGATGTTGCGCGCATCGCCGTTGATCACCAGGCTGGAGCGCAGGGCATCCGACAATTCATTGGCCCTGTCGGCATCCATCTCAAAGAGCTTGACATTGAAGCTGTTTTCCAGTGCGGCGGCGGCCTGGCTGCCCACGGCACCCCCACCGACAATCATCAGGTTCTTTACCTCGAACCGCTCCTTTCCGCTGAGCTCCAGCAGATGATCAATGCCATCCGGCCTGGTGACCACATAGGCCATGTCGCCCGCCTGAAAAAGATCGTCCGCCTTGGGGATGATTGTTTTGGCCCGGCGATGGATGGACACAGCGCGATAGTTCTGTTGCTCGTACTCCCTGGCAATCTCCCGCAGGGTCTTGCCCACCACGGGCGCCCCCTCTTCCAGCTTGACAAGCATGAGCGACAGCTTGTTGTCCGAGAAATCGAAGATCTCGGCAGCCGCCGTATTGGTCAGCAGGTTGACGATTTCGTTGGCGGCGATTCTTTCGGGGGATACCAGGTGGTCAATGCCCAGCTCCTTGTACAAAACACGGCACTCATCCGTGAGGTATTCGGGCTCGTTGACCTTGGCAATGCACTTGCGGGCCCCAAGCTGTTTTGCCAGGATGGCAGTAAGCAAGCTGATGCGACCATCGTGGTGGGCGCTGATCACCAGTTCCGTTCGCCTCACATCCGCATTCTTCAGCACCTGTGTGTTGGTGGAGTCACCCACGAGGGTGAGCAGGTCGGAATGGGACTCAATCAGCTTGAGAAAATCCTTGTCGGGAGCCACCAGAGTCACGTCGTGGTTCTCACCCGAGAGGAGCTCTGCCAGGTGGAGGGCTACCTCGCTGTCGCCTGTGATGAGAATGTTCATGGGTCAGAAATGATGGTCAATTTGAAAGGCAAATGTAAGGGATTTTTTGCATTCGCGACTTCAACCCAACGGGCGATGGCCTGCCTGCCCGGACGCCGGCCTGACCGTGAAGTGAAAGGTGCTGCGAAGGCGGTCCCTGTAGCGGTAAAGCAACGCATAGTAGGGTACCATGAGCAATAGGGCCAGCAAGGCCGACAGCCCCTCCTGTCCGGTGAGCAGGTAGATTGAAAACAAACCGGCCAGCAGGATAAGAAAGGGGAGCATGTAACCCATCAGAAGGGCCTTATATCCCAGGGAGCGTTGCAGGATCACCTCAACTTTTTGTCCGGGACCATAGGCGTCTGCATCGCTGGTGGTCACCTCAACGATCTTGTCCACCGATTCCACCATGCCGCAGTAGGACTTGGCACGGCAATGACCGCAGGCCGACTGCGATTCAATGCGGACGTAAAGCCTGGAACCATCG
>SKNE01000123.1 GCA_007120675.1 Bacteroidales bacterium | reverse complement strand
TTTACTTACCTTCTGAACCCAGCCGGTTTTCAGCCGGAAGGATTATCGTGCAGATTGCATGGGTAAAATTCAGATGAGACGCAAATAAAAAAATATTAAAATAAAACTATATTAAATAAAGATAAAAAAATATTATATTTGCAGTGAAAATATTGCCTTAAGACCTGTGTGCCCATCAATAAACCAAGTGATTCATTAAAAACCATTAAATCATGAGAAAAAAATACAAGAAATACCCCATATGTTTTTTTGCCACACTGTTTGCAGCGGCTATGTTTAGCTGCCTCCAAAGCTTTTCTGCCGGGGCACAGGGATGGTTATCACCCGGAGAAGCCCAGCCCATCCCCTACAGCCAGTCGTTTTCCGGCTTTGTGGACGTGGAGAGCCTGCCGGCCGGATGGGCGCTGGATGACGAATATGGGTACATGGGCCAATTCGGCTCGGGAACCGCCGGCGGCCTCCGGGGTGATGGTGTATTGGGTTTTCAGCTCACCGCAAGCGGGGTCAACGGCAGTATCACAACCAGTCTCTCCCTGTCCAACAATTCGGGAGCCGCCATCAACGGCCTGGTGATATCCTACACGGGGAGAGTGGCTCGTGTAGATCAGGAGGGTACACCGCACTGGGTCGTATCAGTCAATGGCACACCCTACCCGGAGCTTGAATACAGCACGGCAGATGGGATCGACAAGCATGTGTCGCACGTCATCAGCGACCTGGTGATTGAAGCGGGGGAGGACGTGCTCATAGAATGGCATACCACCTCGTCCGGAACCACGGGTACCAGGCGTCAGATTGGCATCACGGATGTGAGCGTCCAGGCTTCCGGCGACCTGCCCCCTCCACCGCCTCCCGGTCCCGGCTCCTACACCATCCCCCACCTTGATGAGGACGTCGACCTGCTGGTAAAATTCGAGCCCATCGACTACCAGCTGCTCCTCTCGGTGAGTCCCGAAGGGGGAGGCTGGATACAAAGCCTGCCCGATGCACCCTATTACCACGTGGGTGATGAGGTCTTGCTCCAGGCCAGTCCTGAGGCAGGGTATCGCTTCGTAGCCTGGGAGGGAGACGTACAGTATCTCAGCACCAGCCAGGAAGAGGAAACCTTGCTTACGATGCCTGCACAGCACGTGTCGCTCACGGCCGTTTTCAGCCTGGCCACCTTCACCATACATTTCGATGTGGAGGGAGAGAACGGGAGCATCGATGCCACGGCCAATGGTGAACCCATAGAAAGCGGTGACCAGGTGGAGGAGGGCAGCCAGGTGATATTCAATGCCAGTCCGGACGAAGGCTACCGGGTCAAACACTGGATCATCAATGGGGAGGTGGTACAACCCGAGGATGAAGAGGCCCTGATGATCGATTCACTGGATGGTGACGCCCAGGTGAAGGTTCTTTTCGAGGATCCGGCACCCGGCGTGCCATTGCACTTGATTCTTGCCTCTGCCGG
Source organism: Bacteroidales bacterium (assembly GCA_007120675.1). GTDB lineage: Bacteria > Bacteroidota > Bacteroidia > Bacteroidales > UBA7960 > PUPG01. The sequence goes on along the minus strand of SKNE01000123.1, from coordinate 7,069 downwards.
GGATGTGCTGATTGGTCCTTCCGACGGACACCTGTGCTTTGATGCCAAGGTAAGCATCCAGGCGCCCGGAGAAGGTTTTTTTTCACGGTGGTAGCCGGCGGCAGCGTTGAATTGATCGCCGGGCAAAGCATCCGCCTGCTGCCCGGACTGAGCGTCATGCCAGGCGGCTACCTGCATGCCCGCATTGCCACCGGTTACGTGTTTTGCGGTACATTGCTTAGCCAGATGCCCCGCGACGATGTGTGCGGGGGGGAACAATTGAAGGCCGCAGTGACAGAGAAGGGGGATGAGCCGGTGTTCACCCTCTATCCGAATCCTGGCAGCGGTTATTTTACCATTGAGGTCGACAGCCGGTGGCAGGGCAGGGACCTGAGGCTGGAAGTGTACACCTTTGACGGGCGGCTCCTTGCCGTGAAATCCTTTGAGGCCGCACCCACGCAGGGGTTTTACCTGCCGGGACAAAAAAAAGGGATGTACCTCATCCGGCTTGTTAATGGAAACAAGTGGGCCGTGGTGAGATACATCCTATGGTAGTCGATGGCGGCTGGCTGGTGAACAGCCGTTGGGGTCGTTTACTTCACCTCTTCGAAGTCCACATCGGTCACGTCGCCATCATCATCTTTCTTATCCTGGCTCTCCTGCTGCGGACCTTGCTGGTCTTGCTGCTGGCCGGGATCCTGGGGTTGTCCCTGGGCGTTCTGGTACATCTCGGCGCTGGCTGCCTGCCAGGCGTTGTTCAGCGTGGCCATGGCGGCATCGATGGCGGCCAGGTCCTTGTTTTTGTGGGCCTCTTTGAGTTCAGCCAGGGCCTTTTCGATGGGCTCTTTCTTGTCGGCCGGCAGCTTCTCGCCAAACTCCTTCAGCTGCTTTTCGGTCTGGAAGACCAGGCTGTCGGCTGCATTGAGCTTGTCGATCTCTTCCTTCATCTTCTTGTCGGTCTCTGCATGGGCTTCGGCTTCGGCTTTCATCTTTTTGATCTCCTCTTCACTCAGTCCGGAAGAGGCTTCGATGCGGATCTTTTGTGACTTGCCCGAGGCCTTGTCCTTGGCCGATACGTTGAGGATCCCGTTGGCATCGATGTCGAAGGTCACTTCAATCTGTGGCATGCCACGCGGTGCCGGCGGGATACCGTCCAGGTGGAAGCGTCCGATGGTCCGGTTGTCCCTGGCCATGGGGCGCTCACCCTGGAGGATATGGATCTCCACGGAGGTCTGGTTGTCGGCTGCGGTGGAGAACACCTCTTCCTTTTTGGTGGGGATGGTGGTGTTGGCTTCGATGAGCCTGGTCATCACGCCACCCAGTGTTTCGATGCCCAGCGACAGGGGGGTTACATCCAGGAGCAGCACGTCTTTCACCTCGCCGGTGAGTACGCCACCCTGTATGGCTGCGCCGATGGCCACCACCTCGTCGGGGTTAACCCCCTTGGAGGGCTTCTTACCGAAGAATTTCTCCACCAGTTCCTGGATGGCGGGTATGCGGGTAGAGCCTCCCACCAGGATCACCTCGTCGATGTCCGAGGGCTGCATGCCTGCTTCCTTGAGTGCCACCTTACAGGGCTCCAGTGTTGCCTGTATCAGCTTGTCGCTCAGCTTCTCGAACTGGCTGCGCGACAGGGTGCGGACCAGGTGCTTGGGGATCCCGTCGACGGGCATGATGTAGGGCAGGTTGATCTCTGTGCTGGTGGCGCTGCTGAGCTCGATCTTGGCCTTTTCGGCCGCCTCTTTCAGGCGCTGCAGGGCCATGGGGTCCTTGCGCAGGTCGATCCCTTCGTCCTTCTTGAACTCATCGGCCAGCCAGTTGATGATCACATCATCGAAGTCGTCGCCTCCCAGGTGGGTGTCGCCGTTGGTGGACTTCACCTCGAAGACGCCGTCGCCCAGCTCCAGGATGGAGATGTCGAAGGTACCGCCACCCAGGTCGAACACCGCGATGCGCAGGTCCTGGTCTTTCTTGTCGAGACCGTAGGCCAGCGAAGCGGCCGTGGGCTCGTTGATGATGCGCCGCACCTTCAGTCCGGCGATCTCGCCGGCCTCCTTGGTGGCCTGGCGCTGTGAGTCATTGAAGTAGGCAGGCACGGTGATCACCGCTTCGGTGACCTCCTTACCCAGGTAATCCTCGGCGGTCTTCTTCATCTTCTGAAGCACCATGGCAGAGATCTCCTGCGGGGTATAGTGACGGTCGTCAATTTTGACGCGTGGTGTATTGTTGTCGCCCTTTTCAATCTTGTAGGTCACCCGGTCGCGCTCCTTGGTTGAGGCGTCGTAGGTCTCACCCATCAGGCGCTTGATGGAATAGATGGTCTTCTCCGGGTTGATGATGGCCTGGCGCTTGGCCGGATCACCGACCTTACGCTCGCCGTTCTCCGTGAAGGCCACGATGGATGGCGTGGTGCGGCGTCCCTCACTGTTGGGGATCACCACGGGCTCATTGCCTTCCATCACCGACACACAAGAGTTCGTTGTTCCTAAGTCAATACCAATTATCTTGCTCATTACCTATGTGTTTTTGAGGGATCAGGACCGGATCGCCAGCCTGGTGACTGAAACGGATCATGACCCCTTGTTTGTTTCAGATTTGTTTCAGAAAAATGATTCTCAGGCAAGGGGCTTCAATCATTGTGCCATTTAAGGATTTATGCAGTGATGTTGAAATTATGGCACGTTGCGTGGCGGTACACACAGGGGGAGGCTGTCAGGGAGGTGACAAAAAGGCAGGATGGGGCGCGGCCTGGGCGGCAGCGATTCTAAACTAACCTGGGGCAGTTGGTTTCAGATCCTGGCGATCAGTTTCACATTGACCAGGCGGGAGGTGAGGTAGTTGGGAATGGCGAAGAGCTGGTTTTCCACGTCCTTGACCCATGAATAGGAGATGGTGTTATTGTTTTCCAGCAGGTTAAACACTTCGGCGGTGATCCATAGCGATTCCATGAACCGCAGTGGGTTGTTTTCCGCGAAGCGGGTCTGGTGGCTGATCAGCTGTTTGGAGAAGCCGATATCCACCCGCTGGTAAGAGGGCAGGCGTCCGCTGTTCATCACCATGTTGTCGGTGGGGGGCCAGAAGGGTAGTCCAGTGCTGTAAAAGAAGCCCAGCTGCACCTGGTAGCTTGGGTTTCGCGGCAGGAAATCCTGGAAGAACATACTGAAGTTCAAGCGCTGGTCGGTGGGGCGCGGGATGTAGCCGGCGCTCACCAGCTCTCCGTCCGGATTGTTGATGAGTGCCCCTTCAATCTTCTCTTTGGTCTGCATAACCGACAGGCTGGCCCAGGAGTCCACTCCCGGTACAAACTCACCGTGGATTTTCAGGTCCAGTCCCATGGCATAGCCCTTCGAGATGTTGTCGGCATAGTAACGTATGCGCACATTGTCCACCTGGTAAGGGATGAGCTGGTCCAGGTGTTTGTAGTACACTTCGCCGGTGAACTGGAACGGCCTTTCCCAGGCGGTGAAGTGGAAGGCAGACCCCAGTACCAGGTGGATGGACTCCTGCGCCCTGATGCCGGGATTCAGCGCTCCCTGCATATTGCGCAGCTCGCGGTAGAATGGGGGCTGGTGATACATTCCGGCCGAAGCCCTGAAGGTCCACCGCGGCCAGATCTCCGGCTTATAGAGCAGGGTGGAGCGGGGACTGAACAACCATTGCTGGTTGAAGTCCCAGTAATTCATGCGCGCTCCTGCAGTGAGCTCATAGCGTCCGTGCCCCCTTTGTATGGCCCAGGTGTTCTGGATGAAGGCGGAGAAGCGGTTCGACTGCAGGTTGATGCGGGTGTTCAGGGTATCCTGCAGCAAAATGGCGTCGGAAGGATCCCGTGGCAGGCTGTACCCTGCTGAGTCCACCAGGCTCCATTCGCTGAGCCGGTCGAAGATGTCTTCATACTGGTATTTGATCCCCCAGCGAAGCTCGTGGCCGTTTCCCTGCCACGAACCTTTGGTTTCGGCGTTCCACACGATGGCGTTGAGGTAGTTGCGGGCGTGGTTCAGGAAGGTGCCCACCCCCAGCGGCTCACCTGTGGGCTGGCCGAAGTCATCCTGTCCAAAGTCGGTTTCCACCCGGTGCAGCCAGTATTGTCCGAGGACATCGAAGTTTTCCCTTTCGTCCGACTGAAACAGGCTGGTGATGAACTGCATGGAGAGGTCGTCCGACGGCTGGAAGTCCGCCGAAAGGGCTGCCGTGGTGGTGGTGAAGCGGTTCACCTCCCGGCCGTTGAAAAATACCGTGAACTCGCGCACTTCGGTGATGGTGCCAAAACGGGTGCGCTGAACGTCCGGGCGGAAGCGGTAGCTGTTGTCGTTGAAGTTTCCCAGCAGGCTCAGGGACCACCGGTCGGAGATGCGGTAGCGCATCAGGGCCTGGATGTCGGAGAAGGAGGGACGGTAGTCGCCCTGTGTGTCGAGGGTGCCCAGCAGGTACTGGTTTGATTTGTACCTGAAGCCGACCAGGTAGGACAGCCTTTGGTTGCCGGAGGCGCCTTCCATGTGCAGCGAGCCTTCCAGCAGGCTGAGGGAGAAGGAGGCCCCGAAGCTGTCGGGTTCCTTATAGGTGATGTCGAGCACCGAGGCCATCTTATCGCCGTACATGGCGTTAAAACCGCCGGCCGAGAAGCTGATCGACTCCACCATGTCGGGGTTCAGGAAGCTGAGTCCCTCCTGCTGGCCTGAGCGCACCAGGAAGGGGCGGTATATCTCTATGCCGTTAACATAGACCAGGTTTTCATCGAAGTTCCCCCCCCTCACCGAGTATTGCGCACTGAGTTCACTGGCGCTGGCCACTCCCGGCAGGGTCTGGATCAGCCGTTCCACGCTGGATGAGGGTCCCGGCAAGGCGGTGCTCAGCCGGGGGTCGATCTTCATCACGTCGGTGCTGAGCACCTGGCGGTCGCGCACCTCGAAGTCGGGCAGGGCCTGCATCAGTGGCTCCAGGGTGATGTCCAGCCGCCGCTCCTCACCGGGTGCCAGCTGCAGTGGGATATGCTTGGTGCGGTAACCCAGGTGGGAGATCACCAGCACGATCTCCTCTGCGGCGGGCACGCGGAGCCGGAAGAAGCCTTCATCGTCCGTGCTGGTTCCCAGCGGGCGGTCTTCCAGCGACAGATTGACAAACTCAAGGACCTCCCCCCCTGTGTTTCGAAGAAAGCCTTCCACGTGGGCTTGCTGCCCCATCCCCGGAAGGGAGAAAATAAGGATACAGACAATGGGTAAAAAACGGATCAAAAACACGTGCCCTTTTCTAGCTGTCGCCCGCAACGGCGGGGCGAGGGGTGAAACATCATGACGGCCGCCAGGCAAAGATCATGGATAAACAGTAATATAACCACTGCCACGAATCAATTATTGTATCTGCCGGGCTTAATCGCTGCGCCGGAACCGCCCTTCGCGCCATGCCTTGAAGAACTCTGCCCAGGCGAAGGCATCGAAGAGACGCATGGGAGGTGCCTGGCCGGCATAATAGAGGCGGTCGGAGTGCTGCTGCATGTGGTGGCGGAAGTTCATGCTGCCGTCCATGGGCATGTTTTCGAAACGCTCCCGCATCTCGGCCCGTGCCAGGTTGCGCATGGCCCTGTCGTAGTCGTCAGAGGGGATCTCCGTGTGGATGAAGGCGTAACGGAACTGCTCACGGGTGGGCCAGGGGTAGACCACGGTTTCGGCCAGGTGTATGGTGTCCCTGGTCATCATCTGGACGGCCGAATAGCGGGATCTGCTCAGGGTGTCGGGTACCACGTAATACTCCTCCCCATAGCCAACGGAGGAAAAGCGCAGCGTATCGTTTTCAAAGACGGGCAGGGAGAAAAAGCCGTAATAATCGGTGGTGGTGCCCCTGCGGGTGTTTTTCACCCATACGGATGCGTAGGGCAGCGGCTTCAGGCTGTCGCTGGTGAGTACCAGTCCGGTGAACTGCACCACACGGCGCGGCGCAGGCTGGCCGCTTGCCCCACTGTCAAGAAAGAGGGCAAGAAAAAGCAGCAGGACAACGGAAACCAATAAGCCGTGGCGCAAACGCATAATCCTTTAATTCAGACCATAAAAATAGGCATAATCAATCACATGGAAGGGTGGTGGCTTTCCTTGTGGGCTTCATCTTATGTTTCTTTAACAGCCCGGGACAGGTCTTTGTTTTGCTGACTGACGGGAAAGGCCGGGGGGAAGGGTTTGCGGGTCCGGACAGGTCCCGGGCAACGGCACAAAAAAAAGCTGCTGCAAGTCGTATGCAACAGCTTTCCAACCAAAACAAGTCAGTGCTTATTTTAGAAATCCTTTCTTGCGGGCCTCCTGCATGGTGGCATAGATCCCTTTCTTGTTGATGGTGCGGATCGCCTTGGTGGAGACCTTCAGTGTAACCCAGCGGTTCTCTTCAGGAACGTAAAAACGCTTGGTTTGTATATTGGGATAAAACCACCTTTTGGTCTTTATGTTTGAGTGCGACACGTGATGTCCTGTTATCGGCCTCTTCCCTGTGATCTGGCATATACGTGACATGATTATCTGGTTTTTGCTGTTAAAACGCCATTTTTTCTAAAAGGAGTGCAAAGTACGGTATTTTTTTTCTTTCGGACAAGGTTTTTTGCAGAAATTCCCCGGGCGTCTTGATTTTTTTTGCTGCATTGTGTAATTTCGATCTGCTTTTTCGTTGTTTCTCCTATGAATTATTATGACATTTTGGGTGTTGATACGGATGCCAGCGGGGAGTCCATCAGGAGGGCTTTTCGTTGCAGGGCCAAGGTATTGCACCCCGATGTCAACCGCAGCGAACGCGCCCAGCGCGACTTTCAGCAGGTGAACGAGGCTTACCAGGTGCTGAGCGATGGGGAGAAGCGGCGCATGTACGACCTTCGGCTGGCCAGCGGCATACACACCCGGCGTGTCTATTATCGTCCGGGTGCCTCCCATCGCGCATCGGCGGCACGCAAGTATGGCTATCGTTACCAGGCACCTGAGCCGCCCCACGTGCCGGGCCGTTTTGAGCGGCTTTTCGACAAGTTTCTCTTCCTCTTCATGCTGATGGCGGGCTTTGCTGCCATTTTTTTCGGGGTGTACCGTGCCCTGGGGGAGCCGGTGGAGGGGGTCAGTCCGCTGAC